>JAIRTJ010000070.1 GCA_031254995.1 Eubacteriales Family XIII. Incertae Sedis bacterium | reverse complement strand
CGAGAACCGCGCGTCCTGCGGCCTTCCTGTATTGGCGAACCATAGGAACTTTGCCGTCAGACGTCATAGCCGCGATGACCACGCCTCCGTTGTGCTCGACGATCTCACGATAGGAAGTTTTTCCATTTTTTACAGCGACCTCATCGCGGCGGAGATTCAAGATCGCCCCCTCGTAGATTCTTTCCGAAGATATGGTCGTTTCTTCAAATATCATCGTTCGTCCTCTCTCAAGACCATAAACGCGCACAACGCCGTAAGATCGGAATTATCGCGTCATGCGTCTCGATTTCTCTATGGCGGCTTCTGCTGCCGCTTTCACCGCATCGGCAAATCCCCTCTCCTCGAGGACGCGCACCGCCTCGACGGTCGTACCGCCGGGACTGCACACGTTGATCTTGAGTTGCTCGGGGCTTTCATCGCTTTCCAACGCCATCTTCGCGGCGCCCAACGCAGATTGCGCGGCGAACAGTCGCGCATCGCGATCATTCAGGCCGTTGTTCAAGCCGCATTCGATGAGGGCTTGAATGTACATGAAGACATAGGCGGGGCTGCTGCCGCTGATCCCCGTCACAGCGTCAAACATTGTCTCTTTGATCGAAGCGACCCTGCCCGTCGACTCGAATATGCGAAGAGTCTCCGCGTACTCCTCATCCGTGACCCGATCCCCTCTCGACAAGGCCGTCATGCCCTCACCCGTCATCGCGGGCGTATTCGGCATGGCGCGAACGATCTTGGCGTCTCGCCCCAGAATGCCGGAAAGATAACCTATGCCGATCCCTGCGGCTATAGAGACGAAGACCCTGTCCCTCTTGGGTTCGGCTCGCTTTGCGCACGCCGCGATCATGGGAATCGCCGTATCGAACGCGTTGGGTTTGAGCGCGATGACTAGCGTCTCCGATTCGTTGACCAAGGCTTGCGCATCGTCGACAGCGCGGACGCCGGGCAATTCCGTCAACGCCCGCGTCTTCGCCTCGTCCGTGTCGAACACGAAAACCTCAGGCGTTTCGCCGCGTGCGGCGGCCGCTCTCGCGTATCCCCTTATGATGGCGCCGCCCATATTGCCCGCGCCCAAGAATCCGATTTTCATCAGTCAGCTCCCCGATTCGATATACTCGCGCCCGCAGCGCTCACCGCGCGAGGAAGATCGTCCCTTCTTCCGCGCCTTCGTTGATATCGTCCAATATCCCTTTTTTCTTGCCGTTCACGAGGAGCATGGCCGCGCCGAAACGTCCGACGGCCTTCGCGGCCTCGATCTTCGACGCCATTCCGCCTGTTCCGAAAGAGCTTTTGCCCGCCGTATCGATCTCCCGTTCCAATGCCTCGATATCAGTCACCTCGCGAATGAGGGTCGCGCCGTCATTGCTCTTCGGAGATTTATCGTAAACGCCGTCGATATCGCTCATGAGGATGAGCAAATCCGCATTCCAGAGGTTCGCCGTAAGCGCGGCCAAGGCGTCGTTGTCGCCGATGTTCATCTCATCCACGCTCACGCTGTCGTTTTCGTTGATGATGGGAACGACTCGCTCGTCCAGGAGCGTGAACAGCGTATTCCTTATGTGCAGACTGCTGTTGTTGTCCGTGAAATTGTCTCGCGTCAGCAGGATCTGCCCCACCGTGATCTCGTTTTTCGCGAAATACCGTTTGTAGGCCATCATCAATTCCACCTGACCGATGGCGCACATGGCCTGTTTGTAGTTGATGTCGCCGTGCCGACTCCATCTGCCGATGGCGCTGACGCCGCTGATCTCCGCGCCGGACGAGACGATGATCACCTGCTTGCCGCTCGCGATCAGATTGCAAACCTGTTCCGCGATGCTCTCGACGACGGTCGCGTCAACCTTCCCCTCCGAACCGGCCAACACGTTGCTGCCGATCTTCAAGACGATCTTTCGACTGCCTCGCAATATGTCGTTTGCCTTCCCCATAGTTATACGTTCAACTCCGCAATTTCCTCGTCTGTCCCCGACAACCGATCCGTAATGGGCCGTATGCGTTCGTTCACGAACTCCTCCACCTGACTCGCGCTTCGACCTATGTACATCGAGGGTTCGAGCAGTTTTTCGATGTCGTCCTCCGTCAGCCCGAAATCCGCGTCCGCGGCGATGCGCGAAAGCAGATCGTTGGGCTTGCCCTCGTCCTTGACTGCCCGCGCCGCTTCCATGGAATAGATTCTGATCTTCTCGTGCAACTTCTGTCTGTCGCCGCCGTTTTTGACGGCTTCCATGAGGATGTCTTCCGTGGCCATAAAAGGCAATTCGCTCATGACATGCGCGCGAATCACGCGCTCGCGAACGACGAGGCCGCCGCAGACATTGCGCAGAATATCGACGATGGCGTCGGCGGCCATGAACGCCTCGGGTATCACGATCCGACGAGACGCTGAGTCGTCCAACGTCCGCTCGAACCACTGCGTCGACTCCGTGATCGCGGGCACGCCGGCCGCGCCCATAATGTATTTCGCCAGTGAACTCACGCGCTCGCAGCGCATGGGATTGCGCTTGTACGCCATCGCGGAGGAACCGATTTGCTTGTCCTCGAACGGCTCTTCCGCCTCCTTCATGCTCTGCAACAGTCGGATGTCGTTCGTCATCTTCGAAGCCGTCTGCGCGATTCCGGACAGGACGGCCAAGACCTTGCTGTCGATCTTGCGCGTATACGTCTGCCCCGAAATCGGAACGATCTCCCGAAAGCCGATCTTTTCCGCGACGAGGCGTTCCAATTCCTTGACCTTGCCTTCGTCGCCGTCGAAGAGTTTGAGAAAGCTCGCCTGCGTACCCGTCGTGCCCTTGACGCCGAGCAGGGGCAGACCTTCCGCGAGCGTCGTCACGTCGATAAGATCGTAATGGATGTCTTGAAGCCACAGAGCCGCCCGCTTTCCGACAGTCGTAAGCTGAGCGGGCTGAAAATGCGTAAATCCCAGAGTCGGAACGAACCGATACCTCATCGCGAAATCCGAAAGCGTCGCGCAGAGGCGCGTCAGTTTGTCCTTCAGAAGATTCAAGGCTTTGCGCATGACGATGATATCCGTATTGTCGCCTGCGTAAGCGCTGGTCGCGCCGAGATGGATGATGGGAGCCGCTTGCTTCGCCTGCAAACCGAAGGCGTATACGTGCGCCATCACGTCGTGACGAACTTCCCTCTCGCGCGCTTCGGCCTCCTCGTAATTGATCTCGCGCTCGTATCTTTTCATTTCGGCGATCTGCTCCTCCGAAATGGGAAGACCCAACTCGCGCTCCGCTTCCGCGAGGGCGATCCACAGCCTGCGCCACGCGGAAAACTTTACGTTCGGCGAAAAGAGATGCGCCATCTCGCGGCTGGCATATCTGCTCGTGAGAGGATTCGCATATGTATCGTATCTCGAATATTCCCGCGTCATTTTCGCCCTCCGTTCCTCCGCATATGCGCTTCCCGCGCCTTGAGCGCTCGCGCCGACAGTCGAAATCCGTGCGCGATCGACGCGATTCACACGCAATATCATACACTATTTCGCGTCTCTCAACAATCCCCCGCTCGTTCCCCGGCGAATAACGCCCCGCGCCGCGCGCGTTGTCTCCGTCAGTCTCCGATCGCGATACCGCTGCGCGAATCCGTGTACAAGCTGTAGAGCCGCGCGTATAGTCCGCCTTTCGCCATGAGTTCTTCGTGACTGCCGCGTTCCTCGATGCCGCGATCAGTGAGAACCAATATGGTCTCTGCGTTCCGTATCGTGGACAATCGGTGCGCGATGGTGAGCGTCGTGCGTCCCTTCGCCAGGCGTTCCAGCGAATCCTGCACGATCTTCTCGCTCTCGTTGTCCAACGCGGACGTCGCCTCGTCGAGGATGAGAATCGGCGGATTCTTCAGGAAGACGCGCGCGATGCTGATGCGCTGTTTCTGACCGCCGGAGAGCTTCACGCCGCGTTCGCCGACGGAGGTATCGTAGCCTTCTGCGAGTCGGACGATGAAGTCGTGCGCTCCCGCCGCCTTGGCGGCCTCGACGATCTCCTCGTCGGACGCGCCGGGCTTGCCGTATTCGATATTGTCGCGAATGCTCCCGGAGAAAAGATAGACGTCCTGCTGCACCATGCCGATGTGCAAGCGCAACGAATGCGCAGTGACATCGCGAATATCCGTTCCGTCGATCTTGATGTCTCCGCCCGTCACATCGTAAAACCGCGGTATCAGATTGCAGAGCGTGGTCTTGCCCGACCCGGACGGTCCGACCAACGCGACGCTTTCTCCCGGGCGTATGTGAAGGTCGATGGAGCTCAGGATATCTTCGTCGCCGTCCCCGTAACGAAATGATGCGTTCTCAAAGAGAATGTCGCCCGAGACGTCCTGCAATTCCGAGGCGCCTTCCTTGTCCGTTATCTCAATAGGCTCATCCATCACCTCGATGAATCGTTCGAGTCCGGTCATCCCGCGTTGGAATTGTTCCGCGAACTCGACGATGCGACGGATGGCGGCCAACAGCATGACCACGTAGAGCAGATAGGCCATGAAATCGGCGGCTGTGATCTTCCCGCCGATCATGAACAAGGATCCCGCGACGACGACCGTAATGTACATGATACCGTCGAAAATGCGCGTCGTGCTCTGGAAGGCCGCCATATACCTGTACGCCTCCTTTTTGATGTCCAGAAATCCGCTGTTTCCCTCGTCGAATTTCTCTTCCTCCATGTCCTCGTTCGCGAAGGACTTCACGACGCGAACGCCGAGAAGGCTGTCCTCGACGCGCGAATTGATCTCGCCCAACTGATTGCGCGATTTCTTGAACACCGTCCGCATCTTGTTGTTGAAGCGCATACTGCAAAAGATCATGACGGGAATGATCGCGAAGATGATGAGCGTGAGTTGAACATTCACCGAACACAGTATCGAAAACGAGGCGAGGATCTTCACCGCCGCAATGTAAAATT
>JAIRTJ010000040.1 GCA_031254995.1 Eubacteriales Family XIII. Incertae Sedis bacterium | reverse complement strand
AGATCTCGTGGGTGCGGATCGCGCGGATGTCTTTGCGGACGACCTGCGGATGGCCGATTACGGGGAATGGCGTGAATTCATCGAAAAACTCGGCGAATACATCGCGAGGGGAACGCCCGATTCGTTCGTCGCAAACGGCAGAATATATCGTTTTCCCGAGAATAAAGGGGTATACGCGTCGGCGTTGAACGGCATATTTTCGATCGCCGGAGGCGACCCGGGATTTTACGGACACGATCTGCTCGCGCTCATGTTGCGCGCTGCGGATGCGGACGTATGGGCATCCGCAAAAAAGGATGCCGTCGAAAAGGCTGCCGAAGCCGAGGCGGACAAAGAGGAAAACGACGTAGAAAACGATGAATCCGACGCGGAAAACGGCGAAGAAATTTCCGCAATCTCGACCACCGCCGCAGCCTTTGACGCGATACGTCCGGGACTGAACTCGTATGTCGAGGCATTGGACTGCATCACCGCGCGATTGGCGGGCAAGTATGCGCCGGGCATTCGCAGCAAGGGTTTTATCGATACCAAAATCTACGGGAAATCGGACGCTGCAGAGATATTCGCGGACGGCAGAGCGGTATTCGTCGCGGCAAACAGCGCGGACTTCGATGCGTTCAGCGAATCGAACGCGGAGCAGGCGAAAAATCTCATTCTTCTGCCTGTTAAATTGCCATATGCGGAAAACGGCTTGCCCGACCAATGGGAAGACAGGTCGATCAATCGCCTGATTCCCGCGCGCGTCACGCATTTTTTTGTCGTGAACGGTCGCGTTGCGCCCGAACTGCAGAAGCCCGCCCTCGATTTCATCCGATGGCTGATCGAGGAAGAGCGTTCCATGGAGGATTCGCTGAAAGGCTCCGTACGCGGCTATTTCGACAGGGGCGATGTCCTTCCGTATCCCACGGACGACAGCTTCACGCGTTCCTATTCGGACGCGTTGCGCAAGAAGGGCTTGGCCGAATATTTGACGGACGACAGGTGGGATGCGGAATATCGCGAAAGTCTGCTGGATTTCATGTTTACGGTATGGTATGAGGACTGACGGGGCGCGCATTCGACGCGAGGCGAGCGTTCGGATGCATTCGCGGTCGGCGTTCGGGGGTTTCGGATGTTTGACATAGAGGAAAACCTGAAAAAATTGCCCGACAAACCGGGCGTCTATCTTCACAAAAACGCTTACGGGGAAGTCATCTACGTGGGAAAGGCCGCGTCGCTGAGAAAACGCGTGCGACAGTATTTCCGCGCGCACGGCGCGACGGATCCCAAGACCGCCGCGATGGTTGCGCATATCGCGGAATTCGATTACATCGTGACGCAGACGGAGATGGAAGCGTTGTTGCTCGAAAACACGCTGATCAAACGTCGCCTGCCCGCGTACAACATCATGTTGCGGGACGACAAGACCTATCCGTATATCAAGATCACGATGAACGAGGACTATCCGCGACTCTTGAAGACGAGGATACTGAAGAATGACGGCGGCAAGTATTTCGGTCCGTATGCCGATGTCGCTTCCGTCAACAGAACCATCGATCTGCTGTGCGACATATTTCGGCTCAAACGCTGCGCGTACGCTGATTTTCCCGCGGGTTTTCGCCCTTGCCTCAACGGGCATATAGAGAAGTGCAGGGGCATATGCTCCGGAAACGCCGACAGAGATGAATACATGGCGGATATCCGGGCCGTCGTCGCGTTTCTCAAGGGACGAAACGGCGAGGTGACCTCATATCTCAAGGCGCGCATGAAGGCGGCGGCGGAGGCGATGAACTATGAGGAAGCGGCCAAATATCGAGACTATATCACCGCCGCAGCGTCCATTATCGAAAAACAACGCGTGGAATTGCTTTCGTCGGGAAACATTGACGTCGTATTGTCGGCGGAGCCGAATGAGGCCTCCCTCGCGCAGGTCACCGTATTTTTCGTGCGTGACGGGCGGCTTGTAGGGCGTGAAATACACCATTTGGACGCGGCGGCCGTCAGCGGAAAACAGGAGATCGTTTCTGCTTTTCTGTCACAGTACTACGTCAATCGTACCATTATTCCGAAGGAGATCATCATAGAGAGTCATATCGAGGATGAGGCGCTCATCGCGGAGTTGCTCAGCAAGAATTTGGGCGGAAATGTGAAGATCACGGTGCCGGAGAGAGGTAAGAAACGGGAACTCCTGAGGCTCGCGCGAAACGACATGGATGAATCCCTGAAACGCATGGACGAGCGCATACTCGCCGAGCGGGAGCGGGAACAGGAACTGAAGAGCGAGCTCTGCCGCGCATTGGGGCGCGACGAACTGCCATCACGACCGCTTCGCCTCGAGGCTTACGATATCTCAAACACGGCCGGTTCGGATAATGTAGGTGCGATGGTCGTCTTTGAAGGAATCAAACCGGTTCGCGCCGATTATCGCAGGTTTAAGATCCGTGGCGACGAAAAGGGAGACGATTACGGCAGCATGCAGGAAATGCTGTATCGCCGTCTCAAGCGAGGGATCGCGAAGGACAAGGGTTTTGATCGAATGCCGGATCTCATCCTCGTGGACGGCGGAGCGGGTCATGTGCGCGCCGCGGAGCAAGTCGTGCGCGCTTTGAAGCTAAATCTCGATGCGGCAGGCATGGTCAAGGACGACAAGCACCGCACGCGCGGACTGGTCTTCGGCGGCGCGGAGTTTGATTTAAAAGCGACGCCGGCGCTCTTCCATCTCATCGGGGGCATTCAGGAAGAGGTGCATCGTTTTGCGATAGACTACCATCGAGGCGCGCGAAAATCGTCCGCCGTCCGATCCCGGTTGGACGAGATACCCGGGATCGGAGAGAGACGCAGGAATGCTCTTCTGACGAAGTTCGGAAGCATCGACGCCATCAGGAACGCGGAGGAAGACGATCTGGCCGCAGTACCGGGCATGAACCGCTCGGCCGCGAAACAGGTGCGAGCATTCTTTGAGCGCTGAATTCGTTCAGCGAGTTTCACTTTGCAAGCAAGCATAAATTTTCTCCCACAGCGGGGCGCGGGCAAGACGCTCTTCCCTCTGTCGCCCCTTGGGTCCGGGGATGAATTCCCCCGCAAAAATCGCCGGGCGTCCTTTCATTGCGAGGATTCGATCCGATAGCCGAATTGCCTCGTCTATGTCGTGTGTGACGAGTATGGTCGTGCGGTTCAGCTCGCCGCGGACGGAAAGGAGCCAATCCTGCATGTCGCCGCGCGTGATGACGTCCAAGGCTCCGAAGGGCTCGTCCAGGAGCATGATGTCGGCCGGACAGAGCGCGGTTCGCAGAAAAGCCGCCCGCTGCCGCATGCCTCCGGAGAGTTGGGACGGATAGGCGCGCTCGTATCCCGAAAGCCCGAAGAGTTCCATATTCTTCATCGCCATTGCCCGATATTCCTTCTTCTTTCCGTGCAGGGTTCCGTACAGACATGCGTTGTCCAATATGTTGCGGCGCGGGATCAGCAGATCGTCCTGCGGCATGCAGGCGAAATGAGACGAGATGCCGCGCGTCGTTTCTCCCCCGACGGCGATACGGCCGTCGTAACTCGTCAGAGCGCCCGACAAAATGTTCAGCAAGGTGGATTTGCCGCAACCGGACGGCCCTAAGATGCTGAGGAATTCACCGGGTGCTGCGGTCAGGTTCAGGCGTTCGAAGATCGGCGCTTCAGAGCGTTCGTCGTAGGCAAACGTCAGGTTTTCGATTTTCAGATCGGTCATTGTCCCGCGCTCAGAAATTCGTTCGTATAGCAGTCGGACGCGGAAATATCCGAGGATATCAGGCCGTATTCCCGCATGAACGCGGTGTAGCGATCCCAAACTTCGTCCCTCATCACGCCCCAGCTTTCCGCATCGTCGATGTATTTTTCGTTCAGGTACTTCTGCGATTCGATGAGCATTTCCGTGTCATAGCCTTCCGCGTACTTCGACAATATCTCCGCCGCTTCCTCGGGATGCTCGATGGCGTATTCGTAGCCGCGTTTCGTAGCGGACAGGAACGCCCTCGTGACGTTGGGATCGTTCTTCAGTTTTTCATCGGAGGCTATGATGACGGGGGTGTAATAATCCAGTCGTTCGTCGAATTGGGTCAGTTCGATGTAATTCAGCGGCACGCCGTCGCGCTCGGCGGCTATCCCGTCCCAGCCCCAAAAGATCCAATTCAGATCGACCTTGTCCGTCAACGACGCGTATCCGGAGCCGTCGCTCGTCACGACGGTGAGCTTTGAAAAATCGCCTCCGTCCGCCTCCATGACGGCTTGAATGACCGCTTCCTCCGAGGGCGCGCCCCAACCGGCATAGACCTTGCCTTCGAATTCCTTCGGACGCGTGATGTTCTTTCCCTCATAGCTCGCAAAGCCCGAGGTGTTGTGTTGAATGATGGTCGCGATAGCCTTGATGGGCAACGGGTCGTCGGAGGTCAGGGCATAGGTCACATCCTCCTGGAAGCTGATGCCGTAATCGCCCTTGCCCGTCGCGATGAGCGTCGTGACCGCGTTGTCCGCAGGTTCGATGATGTCCGCATCCAGGCCCTCCTCCGCGTAATATCCCTTATCTCGCGCGACGTATATGCCCGTATGGTTCGTGTTTGGCAGATAGTCCAACACCAGAACGATCTTCGTCAAGCTTTCGTCGTTTGCGGAATCGCTCGTCTCGGTGTCGCCGGCCTCGTTTCCGCAGCCGGCTGTCGCGAGGGTCAGAGCGCATAAGATGACGACGAATGGAATTCTGTTTTTGAAATTAATTCTATTTTTCACTTTTTTCTCCTTTTCCTGTTTCACGGGTTCGAACACGGGCGCAGCATCATTGTTTCAGAATAATGCTGCTCAAAAGTCGGACGATGCCGTTCATGAGCAGCGAAAGCAAGATAATTGCCAAGATCGTCGCGAATACGCGATCCAATTGATAACCGTTCTTGACGCGCAACATGTAATAACCGAGTCCGCTGTCCGACGAAAGCCATTCGCCTACCACCGCGCCCATGATGCTGTAGGTCGCCGCGATCCGCAGACCCGAGAAGAACGAAGGCAGAGCCATCGGAATTTTTACCGTCGCGTAGATCTGCAACGGTTTAGCGCCGAATGAACGGACGAGATTGACTAGACCGATATCGGTTCGCCGCATACCGTCCAGGAAATTCACGGCGATGGGGAAGTAACACATCAGGACGACCGTGAGTATTTTCGGTGCGGCGCCGAATCCCAAATAAATGATGAAGAGAGGCGCCAAGACGATGACCGGGATGGTCTGACTCACGACGAGCAGAGGGTAGACGGCCTCGCGGAATTTCGCGAAGGCGTCCATCAGCACAGCCGTTATCATCGCAACGGCGACGGAGATGAGCAGTCCGACGACGGTTTCCCCCAAGGTCACGGCGGAGTGATGAGCAAGGGCGGGCGCATCCTCGGCAAAGGCGGCGAATACGGCGGCGGGCGCGGGCAGAACGTATTTTGGGATGTCGCGAAGCCGTACGACGATCTCCCAGACGACGAGCGCGCCTGTGAACACCGCGACGGGCGGAATGATCGCAAACCTCCCCCGCGCGTCTTTTGCGCGCGATTCGCCGAGAATGTCGGTTCTTTTGGTTTTTGCTTGTACCGATTCGCGTTTCATAGGTCGCCTTTCATTGCGAGAATGCATCCGCTTACTTCGGCGTTTTCAATACAAAAAACGACCGCATCATATTTGGAATAAAATACGGCCGTTGTCGGCGTGTACGCAAATATGATCCCTCCGGCGGCATTACCCGCATCAGGTGGCAAGCGAATTCTCGCTGTGTATGGGTCGGAACGATGTTCCCTCTCAGGCTTGGAAGCCTCCCCGCTGTATTGCCTGCGCGAATTCCGCCGTCTCGGGCGTCGTTTCGCGTCGACATCGCCGAACTTTATCGCCGGCGACAAATCCAATCACTATATTACATCGAAAAGAAGCGATTGTCAAAATATTTTCGGAAGTTCAAAAATTCGATTTTCGAAACGATTTCAACAATTCGCCTCGGGCGAACCGTTGCGAAGCAATCGCATCCTCGCCTAGTCCGACTTTGAGGAGATCATCAGGCGAGCTCTCGTTTCGCTTGGACGAACGCGGCGATCGCCGTATCCAAGTCTTTCTTCGTGTGCGCGGCGCTGACCTGCACTCGAATACGCGCCTTGTCGGCAGGCACAACAGGATAGGAAAACGCCGTGACGTATACCCCCAACTCCGACAGACGCGCCGCCATGTTGCCGGCGAGCTTTGCGTCGTACAGCATGATGGCCGTGATGGGATGTACGCCGGCGATGATATCGAAGCCTGCTTTCGCGATTTCGGCTCGAAAATAGGCGGTGTTGTCCCACAGCGTTCTCCGCTTGTCGTCCGACGAGGCCAAGATGTCCAGCGCTTTTAGCGACGCCTCGGCTATGGACGGCGCAAGCGTATTGCTGAACAGATATGGACGACTGTTTTGTCGCAACAGATCGACGATCTCTTTTCTCGCGGAGGTATATCCTCCGGACGCGCCGCCCAGTGCTTTTCCCAACGTCCCGGTGATGATGTCTATTCGTCCCATGACGCCTCTGTACTCGTGGACGCCGCGACCGTTTTCGCCCATAAAACCCACAGCGTGACTGTCGTCCGTCATCGTGAGCGCGCCGTACCTCTCCGCCAGATCGCAGATATCGGCGAGATTGGCCACGATGCCGTCCATGCTGAATACGCCGTCGGTGGCGATCAATTTGATGCGAGCTCCCTCGTCGTCGGCTTCCTTCAATTGCCGTTCCAAATCGGCCATGTCGTTGTTGGCATAGCGATAGCGTTTCGCCCTGCACAGCCGGATTCCGTCGATGATGGACGCGTGATTGAGAGCGTCCGAAATGACGGCGTCTTCGGAATCGAGCAAGGTCTCGAACAGGCCGCCGTTAGCGTCGAAGCAGGAGGAATAGAGGATGGTGTCCTCCATGCCCAAAAATGCGCTCAACTTACCTTCCAATTCCTTGTGGACAGCGGCGGTGCCGCAGATGAAGCGTACCGACGACAGGCCGTAGCCCCATTTTTCGAAGCTTTTCTTGGCTGCCTTTATGATGACTTCGTCGTCGCACAAACCCAGATAATTGTTGGAACACATGTTGATGAGGTCTTTGCCCTCTGCGGTATCCACACGTCCTCGTTGCGGACCGGTGAGCGTTCGTTCGGTCTTGTATGTGCCGGCCGATTTCGCTTCGCTCACCCGTCGGGCAAACAAGCTCAACGCTTCTTTTTTATTCATGTGTTACGCCTCCTCGCCGATTTTGCTCCAATCCAGTATCACCTTGCCGCTCTTTCCGCTGTTCATCGCGGCAAAGCCCTGTTCATAGTCTCGAGCGTCCAAGCGGTGAGTGATGACCGGGGCGATGTCCAAGCCCGTCTGCAACATGCTCATCATCTTGTACCAAGTCTCGAACATCTCGCGTCCGTAAATGCCTTGTATGGTGAGGCCGTTGAATACGACATGATCCCAGTTGATGACGGTTCGCTCGCTGTGCAGACCCAAGAGCGCGATCTTGCCGCCGGAGTTCATATAGTCAACCATGTCGGCAAAAGCCGATTGATTGCCGCTCATCTCCAGTCCCACGTCAAAGCCCTCTTTCATATCCAAATCCTTTATTGCTTTGTTCAAGGTGTCGCGGGTCGCATTTAACGTATAGCAATCAGGCGCTGCTTTTTTTGCCAACTCAAGGCGGGCGTCGTTCACATCGGTGATGACGATGTGCTTGCACCCGCAGTGTCGCACGATAATCGCCGCCATGATGCCGATGGGACCGGCTCCCGTGATCAGCACGTCCTCGCCTGCGACGTCAAATTTGAGAGCGGTGTGCACGGCGTTGCCCAGTGGATCGAAGCAGGCCGCCACATCCTCAGGGATGTCCTTTGACACCTTGACCGCGTTTTCGTAAGGGAGACACAGGTATTCGGCAAAAGCTCCGTCGCAATTTACGCCGACGCCGACGGTGTTCTTGCACAGATGCCGTCGTCCCGCCATGCAGTTGCGGCAGGTCTTGCACACGATATGTCCCTCTCCCGAAACGATGTCGCCGATGTCGAAACCGCGCGCGTACTTGTCCATCGCCGCGATCTCGCCCACAAACTCGTGTCCGGGCGTCATAGGCGGGCGGATTGTGCGGGAGCTCCACCCGTCCCAGTTGAAGATATGCATATCGGTGCCGCAGATGGCGGTTTTCCGGATTTTGATCAGAACATCGCCGACACCCATTTTTGGTACAGGTATCTTTTTCAGGGTTAAGCCGGGAGCGGCTGTCTCCTTTACCAATGCGTACATCTCTTTCTTCATGCGCGCGCCTCCGATTCGCTATGGTAATTGTATCATAAATGCGCAGCGAATGCGGAGTCATTTATGATAGGGCCAAGTGCGTTTTCGTCGCAGACGAAAAAATCGCACGGCAGATCAATGGATATGACAACCGCAAAAGGCG
>JAIRTJ010000142.1 GCA_031254995.1 Eubacteriales Family XIII. Incertae Sedis bacterium | reverse complement strand
CTGTCGGAAAAAGCGCCCGGCTCCGCGCCGAACAGAGCCTCTTCCATGTCAAACATCTTCGAATCGATCATATCCAAATAATGAAGGGCCTCCGCTTCGGGGAACAGCGGTCGCTTGGGACTCCCGTATTCCGGTTCGTAATGATGCGAGAGAATCATGTGTTCCAACATGATTTTCTTCTCGCGCGGAATGCCGAGTTCCTCCGACAGCCTGTCGATCGCAACGATTCCCTGGATCAGATGCCCCAACAGCACACCTTCAAATGTATACTCGGAGACGACGCCGTTCTCATCCGAGTTCATCTCGTTCAGCTTCTCCATGTCGTGCAGGATGACGCCCGTGATAAGGAGATCCTTGTCCAGATCCGAGTACACTTCGCAACACCGCTCAGCCATCATGAGCATCCGCTTCATATGATAAAGCAACCCCGCGTATTCCGCGTGATGATTTTTCGCGGCGGCCGGCCAATACATGAGTCGTTCCTTGTTGTCGGTCAGCGCGCGCTCGGCCAAAGACGCAAAATGCGGATCCGAAATCTCCGTCGCGCGGCTGAGGATATACGCGTACATATCATTCGGATTTTCCGGGGCGGCCTTTATGAAATCTGCCTTGTCGATCTCGTCCTGCGGACCCGTATGCCGGATCTTGGATATACGCAGTTGCTTGGCGTTGTTCCACTCAGTCACAGTCGCCTTCACCTTGATGACGCTCCCCGGGCGTATTCGGTCCAAGCTCTCCAACTCGGAGTCGGCGATGTCCCACTTCTTGCCGTAGACCTCCCCGCTCTTATCTCCTAGCAAAATATCCAAATATTGTTTTTTATTGGAACCGATCTTTACGGCGACGGCTTTCACGAGGAAATACTCCGTGACCTCGTCGTCCGTCCGCAATTGCGCAATATAGTGTTCTTTCATGCCGATTTTTCGCTCCTGTCCTCACTCTTCTCTCGTCCGCGCCGCCGATTCGGCAGCGTCTGCATCGTCGTCCCCGCAGACATGTACATTATACCACAGCGTCAATGTAAATATAAGCCATTATTTTAAATAATATTCAAACAAAAAACGCCTCGGGGATCCGTCGGCTTCGATCGGCCCGTCGTCACACCCTGCGCGCCGAGAGATATTTTATGGTTCTGTTCAGGTTCAGGAATTTGCGCTCGTACTCGGTCATCACGTTTCGCGCCGCGAAAGCGGATCTGTGCAGATCCTCCGAATACTCGACGATCTCAAAGCCGCGCAACGCCGCTATACCATCGCGGCTGTACGCGAAAAAGCCGTCGTCGTCCGTCTTCAGGCGCAAAAATCCGCCGGATTCCAAGATTTCGAGATAACCTTCCAGATATGCGGGAGAGGTGAGTCTTCGCTTTTCGTGTCGAGCTTTCGGCCACGGATCGCTGAAATTCAGATAGATGCCGCACAATTCCGCCTGCGCGAAATACTCGGCAGGCGAAAAGACATAGGCGGCGCAGAGTCGAAGATTCGCAGGTTCGAATTCCGCGACCTTCGTGAGCGCGCGGTAAAGCGCGGTCGCCTGTCCCTCGAAGCCCAGATACGCGCCGCAGGGGTCGCGCGACGCGGTTTCCGCGATAAAACGCCCTTTGCCGCAACCGAATTCCGCATACAGACGCCTTCGCTCCCGCGCGGTCGCGGCGTCCGTCGATTCATTCTCGTCGAAAATGCGACGCCAAGATCCCCGCTTCTCGGCGGGTTCGTCCGCGAGAAAACGGCTGTAGATCGCCGATTTTTGCTCCGCATCTTTGATCTTCCTCTGGCGCATCTCAATCCTCGGTCAATCGAAATATCCGTTCATGTCTCTTCAAATACCGCAACAGCGGATATCCGAGCGCATAGCACGCCAAGCACTCGCCCAGAGCGACCCACGCCATATCGGCGAGCAACGACGGTTCGACGCCGTAGATGAAATAGAGCATCGCGCCGATCACGACGCCGTTGACGAGTATGGGAGGCAGGGGCACGAGCCACGCGCGCTTTCGCAACTTGTAGGACAAAAACGCGCCGGCGAGGGTGGCGAGACTCCCGAATATCATGTCGGGCACGCCATAGAAGCTGATGGTGTTCGCGACGAAACATCCGACGAACAGGCCGGGAACCGCGGCGGGCGTGAAATACGGCAAAACGGTCAGAGCTTCCGACACGCGCACCTGCATGGGTCCGTAACTGATGGGCGCGAGCGCCATCGTCAACGCCGCGTAAACGCCGCCGATGACAGCTGCCTGCACCCAAAATCGCACATTTTTTCGTAGGTTCAAACGAATATCCTTTCCGCGACGACAGCTGACAAATAGATGACGACGAAGATGATCGCTGCGGCGTCGCGCCCGCGGAATTTCAACGCATTCAACTTCGTACGTCCCTCTCCTCCGTGATAGCACCGGGCTTCCATTGCCATCGCGAGATCCTGCGCGATGCGGAAAGCGCCGACGAACAGCGGGATCAGCAACGGGATCATCGCCTTTGCCCGCTTGATGAGGCCTCCCGTCTCAAAATCCGCGCCGCGCGCCTGTTGCGCCTTCATGATCTTGTCCGTCTCCTCCAAGAGCGTGGGAATGAACCGCAGAGCTATGGTCATCATCATGGCCAACTCGTGGACGGGAAGTCCCATTTTCTTGAAGGGTTTCAAAAGACTTTCAATGCCGTCCGTCAACTTTATGGGCTTGGTCGTGAGCGTCAACAAGGACGAGCCGATGATGAGAAAGATCAGGCGCAAAGCCATGAATACCGCGTTGTACAGCCCTTCTTCCGTGATCCTGACGAAGCCCCACGACCACAAAATCGTCCCCTTCGTCATCAGCATGTTCAGCGTGAATGTAAACGCGATGATGAGGAATATCGGTTTCAGCCCGCGCAGGATGAATCGAATCGGCACCTTCGACATGGCGACGACGAGGCCGATCGACGCGAAGACGATGGCGTAACCGATGAAATCCTTGACGAGAAACAGCGAAACGATATAGACGAGGGTCACGACTATCTTCAACCTCGGATCCAACTTGTGTATTTTACTGTATTCGGGATAGTATTGCCCGATCGTGATATCCCGGATCATCTGCTGACCTCCGGCGTCTCGTCGTCCGCGCCGCCTCCCGCTCCTCCCAGTCGATTCGCGAGAAAATCCGTCAGGTCGCCGAGCGTCAACACACTTCGATCCGACGCCAGTCCTCCGGCGGCGAGGACGTTTGCCATCCTCGCGGCCGGAGGAACGCCCAAACCTATTCCCTTTAAGAATTCTTCATCCGCGAATATCTCCGCAGGCGCGCCGTCGCGCACGAGTTTACCGCCGTCCATCACGAGCACGCGATCCGTCATCTCCGCGATATCCCCCATGTTGTGGGAGACCAAGACGACGATTCCTCCCGCGCGTTCCTTGACGGAACGTATCATGTTCAGGATATCCTCATGCGCCTTGGGATCGAGTCCTGCCGTCGGCTCATCGAGGATCAGCACGTCGGGCCTCATCGCGATCACGCCCGCGATGGCCGCCCTGCGCTTTTGGCCGCCGGACAGTTCAAAAGGCGAACGCTCCGCATAGGTCTCGAAATCCAGGCCGACCAAACGCATGGCCTCCATCGCGCGCTCGACGACTTCGTCATCCGAAAGTCCCAGATTCTTGGGGCCGAACGAGATGTCGCGCAGGACGGTTTCCTCGAACAGCTGGTATTCGGGATACTGAAACACGAGACCGACGCGTTTTCGTATTTGTGTCATTTTTACATTTTTGGATGTAATTTCTATGTCGTCAATGAATATCCGTCCCGATTCCGGCTTGAGAATGCCGTTGAGATGCTGTATCAAAGTCGATTTGCCGGATCCGGTATGCCCGATTATTCCGATGAATTCCCCGTCTTCCGCGGTGAAGCTCACATCGTCGACCGCCTTCGTCTCGTAGGCCAATCCCTTATTGTAGATGTGCGTCAGATTTTCCGCCTTGATGGACATGCTCAGTTTCTTGCTTTCCCGTTCAACGCCAACAAATGCGCGGACAACGCCTCTTCCGTAAGCAGACCGCTCGGCACGGGAACGCCGCGTTCCCTCAGGCGCGCGGACAATTCCACGACAAACGGCAACTTCAAGCCAAGGCTCTCGATCTCGTCCGAACGCGCGAATATCTCCGCGGGCGTCCCCTCCATGGCGACGCGCCCGCAATCCATGATGACGATGCGATCGCTCGTCACCGTCTCCTCCATGAAATGCGTGATCAGCACGACGGTGATCTTCTCGTCATGGAGACGTTTGATGATGTCCATGACCTCCGCTCGGCCCTCAGGATCCAACATCGCCGTAGGCTCGTCGAAGATGATGATCTCCGGCTTCATCGCGAGGACGCCCGCGATCGCCACGCGTTGCTTTTGGCCTCCCGACAGGAGGTGCGGCGCCATCTTGCGATGCTCGTACATGTCCACCGCGGACAGGGACACCCTGATCCGCTCCCTTATCTCTTCCGGCGCGACGCCCAGATTTTCGGGGCCGAACGCCACGTCGTCCTCCACAACCGCAGAGACCAACTGATTGTCCGGGTTTTGAAATACCATGCCCACGCGCTGCCTTATCTCCCACACTGCGGTCTCGTCCGCAGTGTCAAATCCCGCGACGAATGCGCGGCCGCCGGTCGGCAGAAGCAGGGCGTTTATATTTTTCGCGAGGGTGGATTTCCCGGAGCCGTTGCGCCCGATGACGGAAGTGAAGCTGCCGCGCTCCACGCGTATGCTGACGCGATCGACCGCATTGAACGTCGCGTCCGTCCGCGCGCGCGAAGAATCGGCCTCCGCGTCCTCATTCTCGCGTCCGTATGCGAAGACCAAGTCCTCAATCCGAATAATGCTGTCGTTCTCCGCGTATCTCAAACCATCGACACCCATCTCGCAACCGCCAAAATTTTCTTTCCGATTTTATCGCATTCAAGCCCGCGCCCGCAACCGCGCGTCGACGCAATCGACTCACTCATGCAGCCTGACGCGGCAATAGTTCTTTTTTCCCTTGCGTATGAGGATGCTACCCTCTTTGAAATCGTCCGCTGCAAGAAAGCGTTTGGGATCCGTGATCTTCTCGCCGTTTACGACGACGCCTCCCTGTTGGATCGCGCGAAATCCCTCTCCGTTGCTGGATACGAGTCCTGTTTCGCGCATGAGCGCGACGATGCCGCCGCCTTCGCCTGTCAGTCGAGACCGATCGATCTCAAAGGAAGGCGCATCGTCCATTCCGTCCGCTCCGTCCCCCGATGCCGATCCGAAAAGCGCGCGCGCGGCCTGTCTCGCCTTTTCGGCCTCCGCCTCTCCGTGAACCAATGCCGTCGCCTCAAAAGCCAAGACTTCCTTCGCTTCATTGATGGCCGCGCCTTCCAAGGCCGAGAGCCTTTTCACCTCGTCCATGGGCAAAAAAGTCAGAAGGGAAAGACAATTTTCGACGTCGGCGTCTTCCGTATTTCTCCAGTATTGGTAAAATTCATAAGGAGAGGTCTTGTTCGCGTCCAGCCACAGAGCGCCCTTCTCCGTCTTTCCCATCTTCTTCCCTTCGCTCGTGGTCAGCAACTTGAAGGTCATGCCGTATACCTGTTTGCCCGTCTCGCGTCGGACGAGATCCACGCCGCCGAGAATGTTGGACCATTGATCGTCCCCGCCGAATTCCATCAGGCAACCGTAGCGTCGGTACAATTCAAGAAAGTCATAGGATTGCATGAGCATGTAATTGAACTCCAGAAAGCTAAGACCCGTCTCCATGCGGCTCTTGAAACATTCGTAGGTGAGCATCTTGTTGACGGAAAAGTGCTTGCCGATATCGCGAATGAAGTCCACGTAATTGAGATCGAGCAGCCAATTGGCGTTGTTGTCCGTGATCGCGCCGCCTTCGCCGAAATCCAAAAATCTGCCGAAGGTTCTTTCAAATTGCCTGCAATTTTCGGCCACGGTATCCTTCGTCATCAGCTTGCGCATATCGGTTCGCCCGGAGGGATCGCCAACCATGCCCGTCCCGCCTCCGATCAGAACGATGGGCGTATGACCGTATTTCTGCATGTACATCATGATGATGATCTGCATGAAGTGTCCCACATGCAAGCTATCCGCGGTAGGATCGAACCCGATGTAAAATCGGATCTTCTCGCGTCCGAGCAATTCCCTTATCTCGTCCTCATGGGTGGTCTGCTTGATGAATCCTCGCTCTTTCAATACGTCAAAGACATTTTTATGTCGGCTTACGTCGTCTCTTATGCGGTCTGAAGCTGCCATTCTCGCCATCCTTCTGTTTATGAAATACCGTACTTTTGCCAATCAAATATCGCGCATGCCCGGAACGATGCGAACTCGCATCGAACCTTCGCCTTAACGGGAAATTCGCCGCAGAATCATTTCGTCCCGTACAGTCGATCTCCGGCGTCGCCCAGCCCCGGGACGATATAGGCATGGTCGTTCAAATGACTGTCCTTCGCCGCGATGTAGATGTCCGTGTCGGGATGCGCCTTCCGCAGGACGTCGATGCCTTCGGGCGCCGCGATCAGGCACACGAAACTGATCTTCTTCCCGCCTCGTTTCTTGATGAAATCGACGGCCGCAGCGGCGGATCCGCCCGTCGCCAACATCGGATCCAAAACCACCACTTGACGCTTGTCGATATCGTCGGGCAATTTGCAATAATACTCGACAGGCAGATGCGTGTCGGGATCCCGATACAGTCCGATGAATCCGACCTTCGCGGTGGGAACCAAACTGAGGAATCCGTCCACCATGCCGAGTCCGGCCCGCAGGATCGGGACGATTGCAAGGTCGTTGCCCTCCAGCACCTTTACGGTGGTCTTGGCCAGAGGCGTCTCGATTTCCGCGTCGCGAAGCGGCAGATCGCGCGTGACCTCATAGCCCATAAGCATGGAAATCTCTTTGACCAAATCCCTGAAATCCTTGACGTTCGTATCCTTGTCCCGGATCATTGAGGTTTTGTGTTGAATCAGCGGATGGTCGAATATATATACGTTGCCCATTTCTTACCTCCTTGATTGCTTGTCTTTTTTGCGTATCTTGCGCTTGTCGTTCGTTCGGTCTCGCTTACGTACGTCCGGGTACGCGGCGCTTCGCCCTCTCTCCTCCGCGCGCAACCTACGCAAAAAATCCTGCGCAATCTCTCACTTTTTTCCGTCCCTAGCCCTCGCCGTTCGTTTTGCGTATCTTGCGCTTGTCGTTCGCTCGGTCTATCCTTTTGCGGCGGCGGTTGCGTTACATCTCGGTGAGCATCTTCACCCTGCGCACGTGGCGCTCGCCGCCGTCAAACGCGGTGGCAAGCCACTTCTTCGTGTATTTCACGGCGTCTTCGAGCGAAGTCGTGCGGCCTCCGAGAGCGATCAGATTCGCGTCGTTATGGTTGGCGGCCAATTCCGCCAAAATCTCGCTCGCGCACAACGCGCACCGCGCGCCCTTGACCTTGTTCGCGGCGATGGATATGCCGATGCCGGTTCCGCAAAGGACGATGCCCTTCTCCGCTTTTCCGGAAACAACATACTCCGCGCATTTTTCTCCATATATGGGATAGTCTGTAGAATCCTCGCTGTCCGTTCCGAGATCGACGATCTCGTGCCCCTCGCCCGTCAGATACGACTTCAAGCCCTCCTTCAACGCAAATCCGCCGTGATCCGACGCCATTGCTATGCGCATTCGCTCCTCCTTTCCGCCTCAAGATCCCCGTCGCGCGCGGACGCGAACCAAACTTCCGCTCGACTCTGTCAACTATTATATAACAAAACGCAAAAACGCACCACGTGTTGTGAGAATTTACGCGGGTTTTAAAAGAGTTTAAACGAAAAAAGGATCCCGCTTCACACCTTG
This sequence comes from Eubacteriales Family XIII. Incertae Sedis bacterium, assembly GCA_031254995.1. Lineage (GTDB taxonomy): Bacteria > Bacillota > Clostridia > Peptostreptococcales > Anaerovoracaceae > JAISGB01. Next base: position 4,178 of record JAIRTJ010000142.1, on the reverse strand, counting down.
ACGACTCTGTATCCGGCGCTCTTGAACATGCGATTCATGATCGCGAAGCCGATTCCCGTTCGGTCGCTCAGGGCGCCTGCCAAGATCAGATCGACGCCGAGATCGTCCAATTCGCGAAGTCGCGCGTAGAAATCGCGGGCGGCCTCCGCATAGGCGCGTTCATCGAAGAGCATTACGCCCACGGCGGCGCCGAGCCGTTCATTCAGGGATTTCAGACGATTGATCTCCGCGCGAACTCTATCCTCGGAGCCCTCGACGATCAGCATCTCCGCTTTCGGCGCGTAGTGCCGATATTTCATGCCCGGGGACTTGGGCGCGGCGCCCGAAGAGACGCCATCGCGCAGGAGAGCGTCGTCGCAGACCACCTCCCTGCCCAAGACCTCCGAGAGAACATCCGCGGAAAGGACGCCGGGGCGCAGGATCGTCGGGATATCCGAGGTGAGATCCAAGACGGCGGACTCGATGCCGACGCGGCTGTCCGAACCCGCGAGGATCACGTCCGCCTTGCCCGAGAGATCGCGTATCACGTGCTCAGCCTTCGTCGGACTGGGACTGCCCGAGAGATTTGCGCTCGGCGCAGCCAAGGGACAGCCCGAAGCTCTGATCAGCTCGAGAGCCGCAGGATGATCCGGCAGGCGCACGGCGACCGTATCCAATCCCCCCGTGGTCGCGTCAGGGACGCATTCTTTCTTTTTCAGTATCATCGTGAGGGGCCCCGGCCAAAAACTGTCGGCCAACCGCACGAACTCCGGCGTTATGCGCGGCGTGAGCGCGCCGACATCGCTCGCCCTCGCGATATGCACAATCATCGGATTGTCGGAAGGTCGTCCCTTTGCCGCGTAGACCTTCTTGACCGCCGCTTCGTTGAACGCGTCGCAACCCAATCCGTATACGGTCTCCGTAGGAAAGGCGACGAGACCTCCCGCGCGTATCGTTTTAGCCGCGATGCGTATACTCCGCAGAGCCTCGTCCATATCGCGGCGCGCGCCGCGTCCCGCGTGTATTTCGCCGCTCTCCAACACATCGCCGTTGAGCTTCGTCACATCGAATATCTCTGTTTTCATCGTCCTTTAGTCTCGCGTCCGGCCGCGCAAAATCGAAATCCGCGCTGCGTCACGCTTTCATCTTATCCGCCTGATCCGCCACGATGAGTCCGTCGATCACCTCGTCCAGATCGCCGTCCATAAAAGCCGGAAGCTTGTAGAGCGTCAGGCCGATCCTGTGATCCGAGACGCGGCTCTGCGGGAAATTGTACGTCCTGATCCGCTCGCTCCTGTCCCCGGTGCCCACCATGCTCTTGCGCGCTTCGGAAATCTCCTTGTTCTGTTCCCTGAGCTTTGCGTCGTAGAGCCGCGCCCTGAGCACCTTGAACGCCTTATCCTTATTTTTGATCTGCGACTTCTCATCCTGACAGGACACGACAATGCCCGTAGGGATATGGGTGAGCCGCACCGCGGAGTCCGTGGTATTCACGGATTGGCCTCCGTTGCCCGAAGAACGAAACACGTCGACGCGCACGTCTGCGGGATCGATCTCGACCTCCACCTCATCGATTTCCGGCAATACCGCGACCGTGGCGGCGGAAGTGTGAACCCTGCCCCCCGCTTCCGTTTCGGGAACCCGTTGCACTCGATGCACGCCGCTCTCGTATTTCAAACGCGAATAAGCGCCGCGCCCGCGCAACATGATCACGGCTTCCTTTATGCCGCCGAGCCCGGTGTCGCTCAATTCCATCATTTCCGTCTTCCATCCGCGACGTTCCGCGTATCGCATGTACATGCGCAGGAGATCTCCGCCGAACAAGCCCGCTTCCTCGCCGCCCGTTCCGGCGCGAATCTCGAGTATGACGTTCTTTTCATCGTTCGGATCCTTAGGCAACAACAACAATTTCAACGAGTCTTCCAGGGTCTCTTTCTCCCGTTCCAAATCGTTCAATTCGGCCTTGAACAGCTCCTTTTCGTCCGCGTCGAGCCCCCCGTCCTCCAATAACGCCTTTGTTTCCGCAATCGTTTCCTTGTTGAGGTTGTATTCCTTGTACGTGCTCACGACCGGCTCTATCTCGCCCATTTCCTTCACGATCTTGCGCCAAACGGGCTGATTGGCGATGACCTCAGGGTCGGAAGCTTTTTCGGACAGCGTCTCGTATTTTTCCGCGATGAAATTCAATTTATCAAACATATCGACTACCTCTCATCCCATGAAAAAACCGGGCGCAAGCCCCGGTTTCCGTTCATAGGCGCGCGCTAGTCCAAATCGTACTTCTTCTTGAACTTCTCCACGCGGCCGCCCCTGTTGATAAACTTCTGCTGACCCGTGAAGAACGGGTGGCATGCGGAGCAGACATCCAGTTTGATCTCGTCCTCCGTGGATTTGGTTTCAAAAGTGTTGCCGCAGGCGCATGTGACCTTCGTCGTTTTGTATTTGGGGTGTATTCCTTCTTTCATTTCGTTTCCTTCCGACCTCCTTTGCGCATCTTGCGTTTGCCGCATCTGTCGCGTATTGATTCGATTCCGTGAATGATATTATATCCAAAAAACGAGAAATGCACAAGCTCCGCGTACAAATCGACAGCCAACCGGCCAACCGGTCGTCGCCGGTCTTCGCGCAAACTCGAAACGCCGACGAGGAGATACGTCGACGCTTCGCTTGTTATCGCGGGACTCGACCCGAAACGATCGCTCCGAATATGCGAATCGTTATTTACGGTTGGCGGCCGAATCGCTCTATTTCCAGTTAGCGGGCAGACTGTCGCAGTCGCCCCACACACTACTCCCATTATTGGAATAAAATGTATCTCTGTCGTCCATCGGCACAGGCAGCCCGTTTATGATGCCTGTTGCGGCGACGGACTGAGAGTTCCTGATCTCATAGAACATTCGGTAAAATGCGCCGTCGTTCAGTATACCTAAATTGTCCGCCAGTCGCTGCGGAAATTTGAACTTGTCGTTCACCGTGAAGCTCGATCCGCTGCACCTGCCAAACATCTCGGTTGCAAAGTTCTTTCCGGCAACCGTGATGTCCTGCGGCAGATTGAAGACATCGTTCATCGTGAAATTCCCCCCGGAGCAAGAGTCAAACATTCTGAAGCAGAAGCCATCTCCCGCCGTCATGATGCCCTGCGGCAGATTGAAGACGTCGTTCATCGTGAAATTTCCCCCGGAGCAAGAGTCAAACATTCTGGAGCAGAAATCCTTCTCCGCATCCGTTATGCCCTTCGGCAGGTTGAAAACGTCGTTCATCGCAAACGCCGCGCCGCTGCATCCGTAAAACATGTACCGGCAAAACGCATCTACCGCCACCGTGATGTTCTTCGGCAGATTGAAGTTCTTGCCCATCGTGAAAGAGGCGCCGCTGCATCCGAGAAACATTTCCCTGCAGAAACGATATCCCGTAATCGTGATGTTCTGCGGCAGGTTGAAGTCCTTGCCCATCTCGAACGAAGATCCGTCGCAATTCACGAACATCCGGTTCCCAAAGGCATCTCCCGCGTTGTAAGTCCCGTCATCGTTCTCTCTTACGCACAGACCGATGGTCGGCAGGGGAGACACGAGCGTCGCGAGCTTGCGCCTGTTATTCTCATCGCCCCACCCATTTCCGAAAGCCCGGAACCATTCGGGGCTGTTCCCTTCGGTCGTTATGTCGTGCTCGGCGATGATTATCGTATGGATTCCGTCTTTCGCCAATTGCGCGCTGATGTCGATCGAATTGTTCGATTCATCGGCATCTGTGTATCGTACGGGGTCTCCGCCGTCAACATAGATATCCCAGTCGAACGGAGCTTGCTGATCGGATGAAGCAGATCCGCCTGTTGCAATCGAGAAGGTGTTATTCCCGTCTCCGAGGCTTGTGTCGATCGTGAACGCGAAGTATTCGCCGATGTCCGTCCACTTCGCGTAGAGCGTCAGCTTCTCCCGGCGCACGGGCGAGGAAAAGTTGTAGGGGATAGAGCCGTCGGCGTCGAGATACCAGTCTTCAAAAAGATATCCGAGCTTGGTCGGATCGTCGGGGCGCACCGCGACCCCGCCGGGCGCCAAACGTTGCGGGATCACCGGGCTGCCTCCTTGGGAATCGAAGACGACCGTATAGTACACCTTGGCGGGTATCCCGCCCGAACCGCTCTTGCCGCCGCCCCCTCCGGGCGTGCTCGGATTGCCTCCGGGCATTCCGATGTAGCTTCC
>JAIRTJ010000057.1 GCA_031254995.1 Eubacteriales Family XIII. Incertae Sedis bacterium | reverse complement strand
GAGAAGAATTGGGAATACGCCGCGACCGTGTCCGTCAAGGACGACATCGTCGGCAAAGAGAGCGTCAAGGGCAGTCAGTTCGCGCGACCCTATATAGAATTCAGCGGCGCCTGCTCCGGTTGCGGCGAGACGCCGTATATCAAGGTCGTCACTCAGCTCTTCGGAGATCGCATGATGATCGCGAACGCCACGGGCTGTTCCTCCATCTGGGGAGCTTCAGCGCCGTCCATGCCGTACACGAAGGACGACAAGGGCAGGGGACCTGCTTGGGCAAATTCGCTGTTTGAGGACAATGCGGAGTACGGATTCGGCATGGTCTTGGCGAACAAGCATATGCGCGCGAAGATCGAGGATGACACCGCCGTCATTTTGGGCGGAGGGGTCTCGGAAAAACTGAAGGACGCCGCGAGCGAATGGATGGACAAGAAGGACGACAAAAACGAGACGCGGCGCGCGAGCGACGTCTACGTTGCGGCTCTCGAAGGTGAATCCGGGGCAGATGGAGATGTGCGAGCAGCCATCGACGACATCCTGTCCAAAAAGGATTTCCTCGTCAAAAAGTCGATATGGGCATTGGGCGGCGACGGCTGGGCGTACGATATCGGTTACGGCGGCTTGGATCACGTCCTCGCGTCCGGCGAAAACATCAACGTGCTCGTTTTCGATACGGAGGTCTATTCCAACACGGGCGGTCAATCGTCCAAGTCCACGCCGGAGGCCGCTATCGCAAAGTTCGCAGCATCCGGGAAACGCATTAAAAAGAAGGATTTGGGAATGATGGCAATTTCATACGGTTACGTCTACGTGGCGCAGGTTGGCATGGGCGCGGACAAGAATCAGTTCATGAAGGCCATCGTCGAAGCCGAGAATTACGACGGTCCCTCGCTCATCATCTGCTACGCGCCCTGCATCAACCACGGAATGCGCAAGGGTATGGGCAAGGCGCAGGAGAACATCAAAGACGCCGTGGCCGCAGGTTACTGGCAGCTGTTCCGATACAATCCCGAACGGAAAGCGGCGGGCGAGAATCCGTTCATCCTCGATTCCAAGGCGCCGACGGGAAGTTTCAGAGACTACATCATGGATCAGGTTCGATACAGCTCGTTGGCCGCGGAATTCCCGGATACGGCGGAAGATCTGTTCGCCGCCGCCGAAGCGGACGCCAAGGAGCGATTGGAAGGCTACCGGAAATTGGCCGGAATTTGAGGCAGTCGCGGATTGCTTTCGTTTCGATGAATATTTTTTTCGGGATTCAGGTTCATTTAAGAATGGACTGCTATACTGACGGACAAAGAAAACATTATCTCGGGGTCGTCGCGCGGAGATCCGAATCGGGATCGCTCGACATAAGCGTCGGTTCGGATCAAGTTCCGATACGGGCGAGGCAGGAGCGCGCCGGCGCGACGACCTTCGACGGTACCCGATGAAACGGAGGCAAACGCCATGGAATACAACAGAGAAACAGATGCGGGAGTGAGACTCGACGCGGCGAACGCCGAAGTCGAAAGCGAGACCGCTTCGGTCGGCGCGGAAATGCGAGATACGAATGCGAGAAGCGATGTCGCGGGTTCGCAGGTCGCCGCGCAGAGCGGTTTTGTCGCCGGCGGCCGGGTACCCGGAGGCATAGGCAGGACGAGTCCCATAGATCCCGCGAGAAATCGCGGCGAGGCAGGCGGCGCGCACGCTTACGGCGTTGCTTCGTCCGCGCAAACCTTTTCAGGATACGGGACGAACGCGTCCGCAGGCGGCGGAGGGAACCGTTTCGGTTACGGACCTTCGATTCCGGGAGGTTACGGTCCTTACGGCTCCTATGGCGCGAGCGCAACTTACGAAGATACCTCGTCCTCCGCGAAGAAGCCCGAAAAATCGGCGATCCTTGGCATGAAGAGGCGCACGGTCGCGATCGTCGCGTTGTTTGCGATCTTGGCATGCGCGCTGTCCGGCGCGGGCGGCGGATTCATCGCCCTTCAATTCGCGCAGAACAATGCGGTCACGTCCTCAGGCGACAGTTATACGATCAATTCGACTTCCGACATCGGTACCACGGAAGCCGTCGCTAAGAAGGTCTTGAATTCGGTTGTGGGCATCACGTCCACCTATACTTCGACGAATCCATTCGGACAGAGCGGCGAGTCCGGAGGCGTCGGAACGGGTATCATCGTCCATAAGGACGGCTATATTCTCACGAATTCCCACGTCGTCATGGATGGCGTCGCCGAGACGATCAAGGTGTTGCTGTCCGACGGGAGAGAGGTGGATGCGACATTGCTCTGGAATGACGAGACCATCGACCTCGCGGTGATCAAGGCGGAGGCCGACGGTTTGGCGCCTGCGGAGCTCGGGGATTCGGACAAGGTTCGGATCGGCTCCTACGTCGCGGCCATCGGCAATCCTCTGGGACTCGATTTCAACGGAAGCATCACGCAGGGCGTCGTCAGCGGATTGAACAGGACGATTACCGCTTCTTCGCAGAGCAAGACGACGCGAATGGAGGGTCTGATCCAGGTGGATGCGGCCATCAATTCGGGAAACAGCGGCGGACCGTTGTTGAACAGCAAGGGCCAGGTCATCGGCGTGAATACGGCGAAGGCTTCCGCCGAGGGTATGGGATTTGCGATTCCCATCAACACGGCCAAGCCCATCATCGCCAAGATCATCGAGACCGGAAGTTTTGAACGGGTCTACATGGGCGTGAGCGCCGCGAACGCGTCGGACATCGCCGCGCAGTATCCCAATCTGAATCTTGAAGTCGAAAAGGGCGCGTTTGTATCCGAAGTCGCTCCGGGCTCCCCCGCGGATGCGGCGGGACTCAAGATGAAGGACGTCATCACGTCGGTGGATGACAAGGAGATTTCGAGCAGCACGGATCTGATCAAAGCCCTGCTGAATTACAGTGCGGACGACGAAGTGAGCGTCACGTTCATCCGCGACGGAAATGAGCAGACCGCGCGCGTCAAATTGGCGTCCCAATCTCAGGTATACGGCGAAGCGGATCCGAATCGATCGCAGAACGACGAAGGGCGGGGATTCAACCCCTTTAACGAGCTTTTCCCCGGCTGGGGGGATTGATCCCGCCGCGATCGCAGGCAGAACCAATTTCGGGAATTCTTGAGAAGACAAAAGCCGTTGCAATCGTTGGAAAATCAACTGTTTGCAACGGCTTTTCTCTGGTACGCCGAACACGATTCGAACGTGCGACCCCTGCCTTCGGAGGGCAGTACTCTATCCAGCTGAGCTACCGGCGCGTATTCTGTTTTTCGTCTCGCGGATTGTTGCGCGTCTCGCATCGTTGCGGCAGTGCGCCGCGCTTTGAAATCGCCTTCGCGATTCGTTCCTTCGCGGGATTGTCGTCGCAACGATAATATTTTACCATAAATCCCCCGAACGCGGCGCGAAAATTTCGAATTGACTGAAATTCTTCTTATACCTATGTTATAATAACGACATGGAGGTGTGTTATGTCTGAAGATAATCTCAAAAATGGAAAGCGATTAGTGAAGTTTACTGAGACCGTATTGCGCGACGGGCATCAGTCTCTGATAGCCACGAGAATGAAGACGGAGGAGATGATCCCCGTTCTGCGGACGCTGGACGCGGTGGGCTATCACGCGTTGGAATGTTGGGGCGGCGCGACCTTCGACGCGAGCGTTCGATTCCTGCATGAGGATCCGTGGGAACGACTTCGAACCATTCGCAAAAACGTGAAGAATACGAAACTGCAGATGTTGTTGCGCGGGCAAAACCTCTTGGGTTACAAACATTACGCCGACGATATGGTCGATGAGTTCGTGAAGAAGTCCCTAGAAAACGGGATCGACATCATCCGCATATTCGACGCGTTCAACGATACGAGAAATTTAAAGTCCGCGATCAAGGCGTGCAAGAAATACGGCGGCCATGCGCAGGGGACGCTGTCCT
>JAIRTJ010000118.1 GCA_031254995.1 Eubacteriales Family XIII. Incertae Sedis bacterium | reverse complement strand
CGCTCTGCTTGACCGCCTTGTACCAATGTATGTCGCTCTGATTCGACTCGCTCCATACGGGTATCTCCACCCCATTTATTCCTGATTTGGATGAAATACCGGAAAGTCGCACCTTGAACGTACCGCTCACCGCGTTCACGCTCGAAACGGATACCTTGCCCGTAGGAGGATTCACCGCCGCCTCCGGCGAAGAGCCGACTAATATCCTTGACCCGTTCGTCAGCGTCGCGTAGACGTGGATGCTGTAGCCTCCCGCCTCTTTGTGATTTGCAACCGGCACGGCGACTTGATAGACTCCCGCGCCCTTCTTCGTCGCCGTATACCATTTTAGATCGTTCTGGCCTCCCGCGTTCCCCCAGACCGCAAACTGCACCTTGCTGACATCGATAAGGTAGGGCTTTATTTTCGCTTCAATCGCAATTGATGTTTCATTTGTATTTAATTTCGCCGCGACGGATGCAAGGGTTCCGTTTTTCAAAGCGAGCGAGTCTTTCACTGCCGCTTCCGCATTGACGAGCCCATAGCCGTATTTATCATCCCTGCCTTTATCGCCCAAATCTGTGGAGGTATTGTAGAGTATTCGGCATATGCGATCATTTGAAAGACTCGGATTGATCGATAACATGAGCGCGACGACTCCGGATATGTGAGGACAAGCCATGGAAGTGCCGCTCATATATCCGTATGCGCCGTTGAGGGCGGTGCTGTATATGCTGCTGCCCGGCGCGGCAATATCCTTATATCGATTGTGTTCGGAATAATCCGCTTTCACGTTGTTTCTATCCGTTGCGACGACCGAAATGACGTTTTCGTAATCGGAAGGATAGCAAGGGGGCGTTGCGCCGCTGTACAGCCTCGCATCGTTCCCGGCGGCGGCGACGGTTATGACTCCGTTCGCGGCCGCGGCGTTGATCGCTTTTTCCAAGGCCGGATCCGGTTCCGATCCGCCGAGGCTCAGGTTTACAACCTTGCAATTTGCGCTTTTGATTCTGGAATACGCTTCGACCAATAAGCCCGTGTCGCTTATATGTTTACCCGTATCAGGATCCTTATAGAAGACCTTCAACGGCACGATCTCCGCCTTGTTGAAGGAAACGCCGGCCACTCCGAGGCCATTTCCTGTCTGCGCCGCAATGATTCCCGCGACATGCGTCCCGTGTCCCGCATTATCCGTAACATTCCTATTCTTATCCGCAACATTATACGCGAGTTGCGAGTTGATGCTGTTTTTCAGATCGGGATGATTGATGTCGACACCCGAATCCACAACGGCGACACGCACCTTCGCGCTCGACTTCGGCATGACATCCCACGCCTCGTTGATCTTAGCGGCAAAGCCGCGAGACAAGTTCCATTGCGACGCGAAACTCGAGTCGTTGGGATTCGCCAAGGGGCTGATCGCGGTCGCGTCGATGTTTTCGGCATCGAACTCTTCGGACAACGCATAGATGTAATTCGGTTGGGCGTATTCGACATTCGGATCGTTTTCGTATTCCGCAATGGCTGCGCCTATATCCGTTTCCGTTTCCAACACGACCATTTTGTCGCGCTCGCCGATAGATCCCGTCGCCAATATCTCGTCGGAATCCTCAACTATCCGATCTTCATCGGCGCGGTCTTTCATGACAAGGATAACTTCGTTCGGCTTTGCCTCGCCGTTTTCGACCAACTCGTCGACCGCCTCGGTTCCAAGACTTGAAACAGTAGCGACCCCATCCGGCAAGGTCGAGTCTAAAAGCGCATACTCCGTTTTCTCCGCGAATATCGGCGATGTCGAAAAGACGAAAACCAAGCATGCGGCGACAAAAAGCATTCCCGCCTTCCTGAATACTCCGTTGTTGATTCTTTTCATACAAGTCCTTCCATTTCGCGCGAAATGAGATTCCACAAATTTATTATACTCTAAAACTTATGAAATAGATACCTCATTTCGAAGACGGGATTTCGGACAGGATTGCAAAAACGCGGAAGGCGGATCCGAGTCCGCCTCAGCCGATCTTTGGCTATATCTCAATACCGTACAGCTTGAAATTTCGATAGGCGCAATACTTGTTTTCTGCATTGATTCCGCCGAATGCATAGCGCACGTTGATGTCACCGCCCTTACAGGTATCTCGGCGATCGCACTTGCCGCAATAGCCCTCCGTCGACGAAGGATCATATTCGCGCAGTTCCTTGAAACTGCTTTTATCCTGCCACGCATCGATAAGAGAGCGATCCTTCAGATTGCAAACCGCATCCGCAGGCATCATAGTACAACTGCCTGTGAGGCTTCCGCAAGGTTGAATTTGCATGGAAAATATACCCGCATCGCATCCCTGAACATCTGTATGCGTTTGCTCGCCATACAAAAATCGGAGCATCTCCGCGCCCTTTTCGGTGTGCATTTCAAATGTGAGCGAGGGGATTACAGGCATGCCGCCGGTGTACAAAGCGGAATAGCAGAAATTTATAATCTTATTTACATCTTGCTCGGCAAGCCATAATTCTTCATTGCGCGCAGCTTCTCCGCACGGCAAAATCGGCTTCAGACACCATGCGCTTGCTCCTAATTTCGTAAACGCGCGTCGCATGTCGGAAAGATGGCGAATGTTTATCGCATTGACCGTCGTAATAACATAGACGGGCAAATTGACCTCGACAAGGCGTTTCACTCCGTCTACCGCTTTTTGATAGTTGCCGGCGCCGCGCACCGTGTCGTCCTGCTTTTGCGAGGCGAAATCATCAATGCTCACAAAGACCTGCGATATTCCTGTACCCTTAATCCTCTTCGCCATATCGCCGTCGATCAATGTCCCGTTCGTTATGAGGGTGACGGTTATCCCGGATTCGCTCAATGACCGAGCGATTTCGAACAAATAGGGACTCAGAAGAGCCTCGCCGCCCGTAAGCACGACCATAGGAACTCCAAGCGCGATGATATCCTTTACTGCAATGCGTATCTCGGAACTGTCCAATTCGATTATATCATCATACATATCGCGTACCGCGCAATGACGACAACTCAAATTGCAACGACCTGTGAGGCTCCACACCAAACGTTTGAGAGGATGCGGCCACTTATTCGCCGTATCTGCGAATCCGGTCGCAGAAGCCGAATTATGCCAATCGACGCAAGCGGCAATACCTGCGCCGTTTTTCACTTCAAAACGCAAACTCTCAAATGAAAAAGGCTCATCCCGCCGATCTTTCATCATGACAGGCGTCTTATTCATATCCTGCGTCGGCGTGAGGGGTTCCCCCACGATCACGTTTCGAGCCTGATCATACACGGTAATGCTTGAGGCGCCGGAAACCCTCGCGTAAAAATCGGCGTGATATCCGTGCGGGATAGGCGGATTGTAATTTCCCGCCCAGTGACTCTCATAGTCCGCAAAGTCATATTTCTTCGCGTCTGCAGGCGTCTTTGTGAATCCCGATGCCTCTTTGCGGGGAATCCCTCTGCATTTCGGCGCGCAAAAATAACTTCCTCGAGATCGCCCCCGTGTTGAAATATTGCTCGACATGAATGTTTTCAACGCACAGGTTTTTTACAATACCCTGCAATCCGATTTCAATCAACATCGCTATTTTATAGGCCTGTTCACCGTGTACAGTCAGATTTTTGATTGTATTACCCCGGCCGTCCAACGTGCCGTCGAAAGAGTAGTTCGTTCCGGCGCCCAAGGGTTTAAAATCAGTGATCCCACTGAAATCCAACGATTGGTCTATCACATAGCATACGCCGGCCGTATCGTCTCTTTTAATGTCGCCTCCGAGTATATCGGTTAAATCCTTCGGCTCGCGAATGTGTTTTTTCTCGGCGCGCATTTGCATGATTCTTCACTCATCTTTCGCTTGTTTCAACGGTAACGCTGTGTACTCGATCACGAGGATGACGTCTTTGATGTCCACTGATTTAAATGTATCATTTCCTGCGTACTCCAAGCTCCATTTTGACACCGCTCCGGTATTTTCAAACGGCAAGTATGCGCCGTTCGGAAGATTGTCGGAATGTACCCCATTCTCATTTTGGGTATTTGAAATATAAATGGACTGTCCGCTGCGGCGATCGACGATTACCCCTTCAGGCACGGGTTGACCGCTGTCCTTATCGTAATTGACGACATATTCTATCGCGTCATCCTTCCCATTGGCGATGATGACGCTGCCTTTTTGCGTTAGCTTCGCGCTGATGTTCTTATGAGGAGCTATGTCGACTTGCGTATTTACCGATACGGTTCGTATCTTATGCAAATAGCAGAC
>JAIRTJ010000099.1 GCA_031254995.1 Eubacteriales Family XIII. Incertae Sedis bacterium | reverse complement strand
ATGTTGCCCCAAGTTCGCGCGACCAAGCCGCGATCGACAAGCTCATTGCACGCGAGCAGAACCTCTCTTCTCGCGGATTCTATTTCCATGAAACAAATCTCCCGGGTCGCGTCGTCAGTCTCCCGACTTCTTTCCCGTAAACTCGACAACGTCGAGACGCAAGGTCTTCATCGCGTTCAGCATCGGTCCTTTGAACGGCAAGCCCTTACCTCCGTAATGCTCCATGATGAGGGACAACCCTTTCGTTTTCTCGTCGGCGTCGTCGATCACGGAGATCGCGCCGGTCCCGATTACGGATCTGTAATTCATTGAAAAATCGCAGGCGTTCGGCCCCGTTATCAACCGATGAGCGCAGTCCATTTCAAATCCGACGTTGTTGTTCGCGGCGATGAGATCCAATTTGCGTCCCTCTCGGGCGCAGTGAAACCAGAGCGTCAATTTTTCTCCGTCGAATTCGTATCCGAAATTCAGCGGAACGATGTACGGGGCGCCTTTCGTCGAGACGGCGATGCGGCATACGTCGCTCTCCTTCAGTATTTCTTCCAAAACGGCGCGCTCCTTGACTTCCCGATCGCTTCTTCTCATACCTCGTCTCTCCTTCCGTCATCGCGCGGGACGCATCCATGCCCCGCGCGCAAATCGTCGTCGCGGCCCGACCCGCATCTATTCGGACAGGCGGTGAATCAACAACCCGCTTCGAAGTTTGGGTTCAAACCATGTGGATTTAGGCGGCATGATGCGATTCGCGTCCGCAATATCCATCAAATCCTCCACCGTCGTCGGGTACATCGCAAAGGCCGCCGCCATATCGTCGGCCACCCTGCGCTCCAATTCTTTTAAGCCGCGGATGCCGCCGATGAAATCGATGCGCTTGTCCGTGCGCGGATCATCGATGCCCAAGATCGGGCGCAACACATTGTCCTGAAGAATCGATACGTCCAAGCGCGAAACCGGATCATTCTCGTCAAACAGTCCTTCGCGAGTCGTCATCTTGTACCAATGTCCGCCCGTGTACAGGCCGATCGAATGCTTCGCCTCAGGTCTGTACGGCCCCTCCGCATCGTACCGCTCCGCGACGAAACCTTTCCCCAGTTTTTCGAGGAAGGCGTCGATCGCATACCCGTTGAGGTCTTTCACGACGCGGTTGTAATCGAGTATGCGGAGCTGATTCGACGGAAACACGACCGAGAGAAAGAAATTGAATTCCTCATCGCCCTTGTAAGCCGGATCGGACTCCCTTCTCTTCAAGCCGACCTTGACGGCCGACGCGCACCTGTGATGCCCGTCCGCGATGTACAAGGCGTCGATGCCCTCGAAGATGCGTTCAATCTCGGGAACGATTTCACCGTCCGCCGTCCAAATCGTGTGCGCGACGCCGTCGTCCGCGACGAAGTCGAAGAGGGGCGCGTGCTCCGATATCCAAGCTTCGATCACCTCGTCCAGGCGCGCGTTCGGGCGACATGTCAGAAAGATCGGACCCGTATTCGCGTCAAGGGTATCGACATGGCGTATGCGGTCTTTCTCCTTTTCCTCCCGCGTCAATTCGTGCTTCTTTATCTTGTCGTTTAAATAATCGTCTATCGACGCGCAACCGACAAGTCCCGTCTGCGCCCGACCGTCCATCGTCAGCCTATAGATATAGAAATTGCGCCGCTCGTCTTGGACGAACACGCCCTCGCTCGCGAAGCGCTCGAAATTCTCCTTCGCGCGCGCGTAGACGGACGCATCGTAAAGATCGACGGAGGGCGGCAAATCTATTTCGGCCTTGTCTATATGAAGGAAGGAATAAGGATTCCCCTCGACCATTCGCCTTGCCTCGTCCGACGTCATGACGTCATAAGGCAGGGCGGCGACTTTCTCTTCATATCCCTTTGCGGGGCGCACCGCTTTAAACGGCTTCATTCTCACCATGACTTTTCCTTTCCTTTCACGCGAACATAGCCGTGATATGCGCCGCGACCTCTTCGCCGACCCGCTCCTGCGCCTCCGCCGTCGAAGCGCCTATATGCGGCGTCAGCGATATCTTGGGATGCGTATAGATCTTCTCGTTTTTCGGCGGCTCCTCGGGATAGACGTCCAGCGCAACCCCTGAAAGTTTTCCGGAATCCAAGGCGCTCAGGATATCCTCGTCCGGAATCAAACCGCCGCGCGCCGTATTGACGATGTACGCGCCGTCCTTCATCTTCGCGATCTCGCGCGCCGTGACGACCGGTTCGTCCGCCTTAGGCATATGCAGAGAAACGAAATCCGACGTCCGCAACAATTCATCCATGGACACATGCTCAAAGGGGTCGTTTTCGGGCTTGTGTCCGCTGCGGTTCGTATAGCAGATCTTCATGCCGAGAGCCGATGCTTTCTCTGCGACGATCCGTCCGATGCGTCCCATTCCGATCAAGCCCAAAGTCTTGCCCGCGAGTTCGATGCCGCTGTAATTCTTCTTCTCCCACTTCCCCTCGCGCATCGTGACATTAGCCTCGTGTATATGGCGCGCCAACGCGAAGAGATGTCCGATCGTCAATTCCGCGACGGAAGCGCTCGATGCGTTCGGCGTGTTTTTCACCTCAATGCCGTTCTCCCGCGCGTATGCCGTGTCTATGTTGTCCGTCCCCACGCCTCCGCGAATAATCAATTTGAGCCGGCCGCTCTCAAGCGCCGCGTCGATGATCGGTTTGCGCACCTTTGTGGCGGAACGAACGACCAACGCGTCATAATTCTTGACCTGTTGCGCCAATTCCTCCGGCTCGAAAAATTGTTCCGTCAAATCATAACCGAGCCGCCTCAGCTTTTCGCCCGCGCCCTTCTCTATTCCGTCCGTCGCAAGTATTCTGACCATAATCACCTTACCTCCTTGTCCATTCGATCTGTCCCGGACGATATCGCCGTCCGCGCGGATTTCTTCGTTACCGTCCCCCTGCGAATCGCTTCATGAAATCGACCAAATGCTCGACGCCTTCCTTCGGCATCGCGTTGTAGATCGACGCGCGCATGCCGCCGACCGAACGATGACCTTTCAGATTGGACATGTTGTTTTCGGCGCTCTCCTTCACAAACCGCGCGTCGGTTTCCTCGTCGCCCGTGCTGAACACGACGTTCATGAGGGATCGATCTTCGCGCGCGACAGGCGTCCTGTAAAAGTCCGTCGAATCCAAATAATCGTAAAGAATCGCCGCCTTCTCGCGATTGCGCTCGCGCATAACCGACAGACCGCCGAGTTCCTCTATCCATTCGAGAACCAACATGGCGACGTAGATGGACCAACAGGGCGGCGTATTGTACATGGATTCCTTCTCGATCATCTTTCGGAAATTCAGCATCGTCGGAGTGCCGGGCAGCGGCTCGCGCGCCAAATCCTTGCGTATGATCACCAATGTCAGTCCCGCCGGCGCGATGTTCTTCTGCGCGCCCGCGTAGATGATGCCGTATCGCGAGATGTCGATCGGCTCGGACAGTATGCAGGACGACATATCGGATACAATGGGAACATTTCCCGTATCAGGTATATACTTCCATTTAGTACCGAAGACCGTATTGTTCTCGCAGATGTGCACGTAATCCGCATCCGCGTCCAACTTCAATTCGTCCTGCGACGGGATCTTTGCGAAATTCACGTCCTTCCCGGTCGCCGCGACGGAAATCTCCTTGCCGAAGAGCAGGGCTTCCTTGTACGCGTTATTCGAAAAATTGCCCGTAATCACGTAATCCGCCTTACCGTTGCGCGAGAGCAAATTCATGGGAATCATCGCGAATTGCAGCGTCGCGCCGCCCTGCAAGAACAATATCTCATAGTCGTCCGGCACGGACAGCACGGAACGAAACAGGTCGCGCGTCCGCGTGATGATAGCGTCGTAGACCTTCGATCTGTGGCTCATCTCCATTACGGACATTCCGGAACCTTTATAATCCATGATCTCCGCACCGGCTTTCTTCAAAACCGACTCCGGCAATATGGACGGCCCCGCCGAAAAATTGTACAATCTGCTCATCGTTCAACCTCCTTAATTTCTGTGTTCATTACCGTTCAAGCGTCCCCTGCGATCGCTCGAACGCCGCGTCGATCCGGCGCGTACCGACTTTCAAACCGTTCGCGGCAAAAAACGACGGCGCGACGCTCGGACGATCAATCCTACATTTTATTCGCCAATCGATCCAATTCCGCGACGATATCCGCATCCGTGAAACAGTATCTCATGTCGACGAATTCCGACCGCAATTTCTTCACGTCCTCCTTGATTTCGACGCCGCGCAAGAGCAACGCCGAGATCAATTCGGCCGCCTTCTCGAATTCCTTCTTTCCGAATCCGAAGCGGGTCATCTCCGCGACGCCCAGACGCAGAGCTCCCGACGCCGTAAAACCTTCTTCGTCAGGCGTCGCCTGATAGTTGACAATCACATTATTCGACTCCAGACGCTCGGCAACCTCCGGTCCGGACGCGTAACCGACGTTTACGATCACCTGATGCGTCTCCGTATATGACACGCTCGGATCGCCCGCGACATCCAATCCCGCGCGGGACAGACATTCCGCGAAATACTTGGCGTTTTCGACGACGCTTTTTTGATACTCGCCGCGGAAACAATTCATCTCGTACGCGGCCATGAGCAACCCGAGCAGAGTCCCGAGATGATGATTGCTCACGCTGCCGGGGAATACCCTGGACTCGATCGTCTCCCAAAGATCGTATTTGATGTCGTCCTCCTCGTAGTTCGCCGCTATCACGCCGCGCTGCGTGCCGAAGAACGTCTTGTGCGCGGAGCCGGTGACGATCTCGGCGCCTTCCGCGAACGGATCTTGGAAATACGGGCCTACGAGGCCAAGCACATGCGCCATGTCGTACATCAGCGTCGTCTCGACGCCCAGATCGCGGATGATGTCGCGCACCTCGGATACGGGCTCCTTGTGCAACGTCATGCTCTTGCCCAAGATGATCAACTCAGGCCTGTATTGCTCGATGATATTTCGCGTCTCCTCGATATCGATTTTGTAATTATTGTGCGCGAGGACGGGGAAATTCACCAAAGCCGCCCTATCCGTCGCCGGATCGATCGCGATGTAATCGTGCAAAGCTCCCATGGGCTGCGCGCTGAGGTGGCCGCCCCGGATGATGTGGTTGTTCAGCACATAGCCGAGTCTGACGGCGTTTTTCTTCCGATCCGCCCTGTTCTTGAAGTCCACGAGCGCGCTGAACACGGCGGCATTGGCCATCTGTCCGCTGATAACGCGAGTCTCGACCTCTTTGCAACCGAAATACTTTTTGAATTCCGCCGCCAACAGATCCTCCGTCTCGTGAATGAACTTCGTCCCCTGGTAATAAAAGACGTCGTGATCGTAGAATGACTTGATCTTTCTGTGTTCTCCGTAGCGGAACGACGGATCCGAAATTGACAGAAGCCTCGCCGCGCGCGATTGGGATTGCTCCGACGGAATCAAATTGATGCATTCCGTCTGCCGCCACAGGTGGTTTTCAATGCTCTTTCGTATCAAGCTCGCGGCTTTCTCCTTGTAATCGCCCGAGATGTCCGGCGCAACCTCGCCCGTTTCCTTGCCGTAGATGATGGCGCGCGCAAACGGAGGATCGCCGCTGAGCAGATGATATTTCACGACGACGGCTTCCTCGCCTTTTCCGCGAATCTCCACGTTCATCTTGTCGTCCGGCAATAGATCGCTGCGAACCATGGCCAGACCGATGAAGCGCTTCGATGTCTCGTCCGTATAAACCGTATCCAAGCCCTCTCCGCTCGTCAAATAATAGGGGACGACGCTTCCGCTCGTGACGTAACCGATCGTCTCTCCATCCTTTTCGATGCGATTTCCGGCTCTCGGGATCCCCTTCCCGATCATCGCGAAGGGCTTGATCATTCGCGGCAGATCGCTCATATCGTCGAACTTGCCCGTAAAAATTCGTTCGAACGCGCGAAATTGTTTCAACAGTTGA
This sequence comes from Eubacteriales Family XIII. Incertae Sedis bacterium, assembly GCA_031254995.1. GTDB lineage: Bacteria > Bacillota > Clostridia > Peptostreptococcales > Anaerovoracaceae > JAISGB01. Next base: position 567 of record JAIRTJ010000099.1, on the reverse strand, counting down.
GCCCTTCCGATGTAATCCCCTTTCGTCTCCGAAAAGCTGACGGCGAATTTCGCCAACGGAACCGCGTAAACAGGTATGTCGTTCCCGTCGATATCCGCGCCCAACTCGTGTCCGTACAGCGGCAAGCCCGCTTCCAACCGCAAAGTGTCGCGCGCGCCCAAGCCTGCGGGCGTCGCGCCGATTTCGATCAGCCGCCTCCACAGCTCCGCCGTCTCCTCCGCTTTGAGGAACAATTCGTAGCCGATAGCCTCTCCCGTGTACCCCGTCTTCGCTATGCGCGCTTCCTTTCCGTCAAGCACGACGGTGTTCAATGCGTTTTTCAAAGGCTCCGTCAGGAACGGCGCGTCCGTCAGCGACAGCAGCATTCGTTTCGATTCGGGCCCCTGCAACGAGATCATGCCGATCTCCTCGGTCTCGTCGACGATCTTCGCGTCGAAGCGCGCGATCTCTCGGATCAGGTGCGTCCAATCCTTTTCCGCGTTGGCCGCGTTGACCACGAGCAAATACTCGTCCGCGACGAAACGATACAGATAGGCGTCGTCGACAGCGCCGCCTGTCTCGTTCGGG
>JAIRTJ010000091.1 GCA_031254995.1 Eubacteriales Family XIII. Incertae Sedis bacterium | reverse complement strand
CAACCGCAAGCCCTCGGATCTCTCCGCAACGACGCCTATCTCCGTGACCTCGATGCCTGCCGCGCGGATGGCGCGCGCGATTTGCGCGCTTTCGCCGGGACGCGCGACGATCATCATGGAACCGCTCGATATCAGCCGCAGAGGGTCGAGATCGAGGCGCTCGCATATCTTGACGGTCACGGGATCGATCGGGACGGCTTCTTCCCGAATCTCGGCTCCCGTATCCGAAAGGCGACACATCTCCCAGATCGCGCCCAAGACGCCCCCCTCCGTGATGTCGTGCATAGCCGAGACTCCGATGCTTCCCGCGATGACGCCTTCGCGGACGACGCTGACGTCATCCAACATGGCGAGCGCGATACCCCGTTCCTCCTCGGTCAGGATGTCGCCGAGCTCTTTTCCGTAATCCGAAACGATGATGCCGGTGCCTTCCATCGCAGCTTTCTTCGTCATGAGGATTCGGTCTCCCTGCTTCATTCCGATATCGGAACGTCCGCGAGCCTTCGCGATACCCCTGCCGACAGCTGTCGATGCGACGACGGGCTTAGTCACGGCGTCCGTGATCTCCGTATGTCCGCCGATGATCTCGACCCCCAAGCGCTCCGCCGTTTCCGCGGCCTGCGCCATGAGCTTTTCTATCTGCGCCTCCGAGGTTTCCGGCGGAAGCAGGACTGTAAGAAGCACGCCCAATGGTTCGACGCCGTTCGTCGCGATATCGTTGCAGGACACATGCACCGCCAAGCTGCCGATTCTATCGCAGGCGGCGGTGATGGGATCCGAGGACAGAACGCAGTCATACATCCCGAAATCGACGACGGCGCAGTCCTCGCCGATCCCGGGACCCGTGATCACCTCAGGACGTTGATATCCGATCTTGTCTATGACGATTTTTTTCAATAGTTCGTTATCTAATTTTCCGATTTTCATTATGACTTCGCGCGATGTCGATCGCTCCGTAAAACGCCTTATTGCATTTGCGCGGGGCGGCGAGACCGCCCGGCGCCCTAAGCAAGTATAACACAAAACGGGGCGAATGTCGCAAGTTATCAATGATAATGCCCGCCTCGGATTCTCAGCGGTTGCCGCATTCCAAATCGGAGCCGAATGAAAGCGGATGGACACGGGCGGCTCATGTATGGTACATTGTATCGAAGAGAAAGCACACCGAGCGACACGAAGAAACGAGGGCTAAAACAACCGATGAACGACAAATTCGATCGCATGAGGACATTGATTCCGAAATTGAACGAAGCCGCAAAGGCGTATTACGACGAGAATCGGGAGATCATGCCCGACATCGAATACGACAAGCTCTACGATGAGCTCGCATCTCTCGAAGCGGAGACCCGTACCGTTCTGGTCGGCAGTCCTACGCAGCGCGTGGGCTACGGCGTCAGCTCCGAATTGCGGAAAGAAGCGCATCCGTCGCCCCTCCTTTCATTGGACAAGACGAAGAGCGCGGCGGATTTGGCCGCGTGGCTCGGCGACAAAACGGGTCTGCTGTCATGGAAATTGGACGGCCTCACCATCGCTTTGACCTATCGCGACGGCAAGCTCTTCAAGGCGGTCACTCGCGGGGACGGCTCCATAGGTGAAGTCGTCACGCACAACGCCGAGACATTCGAAAACATCCCTCTCCGAATAGATTTCAAAGGCGAGTTGCTATTGCGCGGGGAAGCGGTCATCCGTTATTCGGATTTTGAACGAATCAACTCGGAGATCGAGGACGACGGCGCCAAATACAAGAATCCGCGAAATCTCAGCAGCGGCAGCGTGCGGCAGCTGAACAGCGCGATCACGGCGTCGCGGCACGTAAGATTTTACGCTTTCGGATTGACGCGCGCCGAAGGCGCGACCTTTCGCAATTCCGCGGACGAACAGATGAAATTCCTCGAATCCCTCGGCTTCGAAACGGCGGAATACCGGCTCGTCACGTCCGAAACGGTGGAGGATGAGGTCAAACGCTTCGCGGAACGCGCGAAGGACAGCGACCTTCCGTCCGACGGACTGGCTCTCACGTACGACGATCTGGCTTACGGCGCAAGTCTGGGACGAACCGCGAAATTCCCAAAGGACGCTATCGCGTTCAAGTGGGCCGACGAACAGGCGACCACGACGCTCATCGAAATCGAATGGAGCGCGTCCAGAACCGGACTCATCAACCCCGTCGCTGTATTCGAGCCTGTGGAAATAGAAGGATCCACGATCCGCAGGGCGAGCGTTCACAACGTCAGCATCATGGAGGAATTGGCCTTGGGCGAGGGAGATGAAATACGCGTCTACAAGGCAAACATGATCATTCCGCAAATCGCGGAAAACCTGACGCGCAGCGGCAACATTCCCGTGCCGGAGACCTGTCCCGTTTGCGGTTGGAAGACGGTGATCAAGGACAGCGGCGGCGTGCGCTTCCTCTGTTGCGCAAATGAGAATTGCCTGGCGCGGCAGATCAAATCATTCACCCATTTCGTCGGTCGCAATGCGCTCAACATCGAAGGCATTTCCGAATCGACCTTGGAAAAATTCATCGCGAAGGGATTCGTTTCCGAACTCGCGGACTTGTTTCGCATCGATCGATACAGGGACGAAATCACGGAAACGGACGGATTCGGCGAGCGTTCCTACGACAATCTCATAGCGGCGATCGACGCGGCGCGACTCACGACGAAGGCGCGGTTGCTCTACAGCTTGGGCATCCCCGGCATAGGAACGGCGAACGCGAAACTCATCTGCAAGGCATTCGACTTCGATTGGGAACGAATCGAGAACGCGAGCGCGGACGAACTCGTCGCCATCGACGGCATAGGCGAGATCATGGCGGACAATTTCGCGAATTGGTTTGCGAATCCGGACAACAAAGGCAAACTCGCGCACATCCTCGCGCAGATTTCCTTTGACGAGAATGAGGGGCGCGTCGAGGGAAGCAGCCTTGAAAATCTGACGTTCGTCATCACCGGAAGTCTGCTCCATTACGACAATCGCGAGGCGTTGAAGGCGTATATAGAAAGTCGGGGCGGCAAGGTCGCGAGCGCCGTCAGCGAAAAAACGGACTACCTGATAAACAACGACTCGGATTCGCCGTCGTCAAAGAACAAAAAAGCGAAACAATTGGGCGTAAAGATCATATCGGAAGACGAATTTCAAAAACTCGCGTCATAGGCTTTTCGCCTATATCCTCTCCAACGGCGCGATGTCGCGCGCGAGTTTCTTTCGACCCGCGCTGTCAAACATGACGGTAATCGTCCGCTCGTCGGCGTCGAGAACCACGCCTTCGCCGAATTTCCTGTGACGCACTTTATCCCCGTTTTCGAAACGCCCCGAATTCTCGCCCGATGAAAGCGAGACGCTTTTCCTGATGCGATTCAATTGCTCAAAGGGGCGTATGACCGTCGCCTCCGCAAAGCCGTCGAAGTTTCCGACAGGCGCGTGGAAGAGTTCCGTCGTATCGTTGCCCATGAGCTCCGCGCCGTCCACGTACGCCTTGTCGATCTCACGAAGGAATCGGGATTCCAACGTGTGGCCGTACCGCCCGTAGATGGTTCTTCCGCCGGCTCTGATCAAATAGAGTTTCTCCATGGCGCGCGTCATGCCCACATAGCACAGCCGCCGTTCCTCCTCCAGACCTCCGGGACTTTCCGCGGAACGAATGCCGGGAAACAGCCCCTCTTCCATGCCGGGCATGAACACGACGGGAAACTCCAACCCTTTTGCGCTGTGCAGGGTCATGAGCGACACCGCGTTTTCGTCTCTGTCATGATTGTCGATATCGGACACGAGGGCGATTTTTTCGAGGAATTCGGAGGGGCCGATGTCGGGATCCTCCGCTTCGTATTCGAGAATGACCGATTTGAATTCGAGCAGGTTTTCGATTCGTCCGTCCGCTTCCACCGAATGCTGTTCCTTCAGCGCGTCGACATAGCCGGTCCGAATCATCAATCCATCGTAAATGTCGGATATCCGCAGATTTTCTTGTTCGGAGGCGTAGGTGTCGATTACGTCGATCATCCGACGCACCGCTTCGCGCGACTTCGCGGACAACATCGAACGCGCCTCTTCATCCTTGAGCGCGTCGAACAAATTGTTACCATTAGCGGAAGCGTATTCGATAATCCTCGCCAGCGTCTTTTCGCCGACTCCGCGCTTGGGCTCGTTTATGATGCGGGAAAGAGCCAGATCGTCCGCCGGATTTTGAACCAAACGCAGATAGGAGAGCATGTCCTTGATCTCCTTGCGGTCATAATAGCGGACGCCGCCCAAGACCCGGTAAGGAATAGAAAAAGCGGAAAATGCTTCCTCAAAATTGCGCGACTGCGCATTCGTCCGGTAGAGCACCGCGAAATCTCGATAGTTCCGCCCCTCCTCGACCTCCTTCGCGATCTCCCGCGCAGTGAAACGCGCTTCCTCCTTCTCGTCGCTGACAAACGCGTATCGTATCTTCTCTCCGTCCTCCTTATCCGTCCGAAGTTTCTTCGACTTTCTGGATTTGTTGTTCGCGATAACGGAATTCGCCCCGTTCAGGATGTTTCCGAACGAACGGTAGTTCTGTTCGAGCTTCACGACTTTCGCGTTTTTGAAGTCATTCTCGAAATTCAATATGTTCGATATATCGGCGCCGCGCCATTGATAGATGCACTGATCGTCGTCGCCGACCACGCAGAGATTGCCGTGTTTTTCCGCCAAGAATTTCACGAAACGGTACTGCATGAAATTCGTATCCTGATACTCGTCGACCATGACGTAATGAAATCTCTCTCTATACTCGTTCAGGACATCCTCGTTGCGCTCAAACAGGAGAACCGTATTCATGATAAGATCGTCGAAATCCATGGCGTCGTTTTTCTTCAAAACGGCCTCGTAATCCTCGTAGAGAATCGCTAAATTCTTATTTATGGGACTGTCTTTCGTCTCCTCCGAAAATTGGGCGGCTTTCACGCCTTTTTCCTTGCATTTTCCGATCACGGAAAGAACGTAGGCGGGCGTGAATTTGCGGTCGTCCATATTGCGCGCTTTTACGCACGATTTTACGACGACTCGTTGATCTGTGGGATCGTAGACGACGAAATCCTTTCCGTATCCGAGGCTCTGCGCGTGCGCGCGCAATATGCGAAGACACGCGGCGTGAAATGTCATAATCCACATCCTGACGCCGCCGCCGACCAATGCTTCGACGCGATCGCGCATCTCCTTCGCCGCTTTATTCGTGAACGTCACAGCCAGAATATTGTAGGGATCGACGCCTTTGTCCCTGATCAGATGAGCAATGCGATGCGTCATCGCGCCGGTTTTTCCGCTTCCGGCTCCCGCCAATATCAAAAGAGAACCCTCCGTATGCAGAGCAGCCTCCCTTTGTTGCGGATTGAGCGCGTCAAGCGCGTTGTGTTGCTTCATCAAAGACCCTCGTTCCCCTCGATTCGTCGCGCTCTCACAGATCGTATATTTCGTTGGCGGCAACGGTCTTTATGTCGTGTCTCCTGAATATCTCCGTCGCCCGCGCATTGTCCTCCACGCGAAGGATCACGTAGGCATTGCCCTTCTCTCTCGTGATAAACGCGTAGAGGTATTCCACGCTGACGCCCGCGTCCGCGAGGACGCGCAGTATTCCCGCAAGACTGCCCGGTTTATCCTCAATGGAAACGGCCAAAACCTGCGTCACGGTCACCGCGTGACCCGCGTCCTTCAGAACTTCGCTCGCTCGACGCGGATCGCTTACGATGACGCGCAAAACGCCGAAATCCCTCGCATCGGCGAGCGACATGGCGCGGAGATCCACATCGGCCTTTCCCAGGACTTCCGTGACCTCGGCCAATCTGCCCGGCTCATTTTCCACAAATACAGACAACTGATCTATCGTCATGGCGGCAACCCTCCCATTTCGCAAATTCTCTATACCTTCCTCTTGTCTATTACGCGAACGGCCTTGCCCTCGCTGCGCGCAATGCTTCTCGGATTGACCAATGTCACCCTTGGCGAGATGCCGAGCATATTGCGCATGGACATCAGCAATTCGTCCTCTCGTTCGGAGAGTTCTCTCACCTCGTCCGAAAACATCTCCGGCGTCATCTCCACCTGCACCTCGAAGGTGTCTGTGTGCTTGACCCTATCGACGATGATCTGATAGTTGGCGGGATATCCCGCGTTCATCAGCACCGTCTCAATCTGCGACGGAAAGACGTTGACTCCGCGAATGATGAGCATGTCGTCACTCCGGCCCATGGGCTTGGACATCTTGACGAGCGTTCGACCGCAGGAACACTCATCGCGGCTCAGAACACAGATATCCCGAGTCCTGTAACGCAACAGGGGGAAAGCTTCCTTTGTAATGCACGAGAAAACGAGCTCTCCTTTTTCGCCGAATGGCAGAGGCTCTCCCGTTTCGGGATCGATGATCTCCGGGAAGAAATGATCCTCATTGATGTGCATACCCATCTGTTCTTCGCACTCAAATGATACGCCCGGCCCGGAAATTTCCGTCAAACCGTAGATGTCGTAGGCGCGAATACCGAGATTCCTCTCGATGTCGCGCCGCATCTCCTCGCTCCACGCCTCCGCGCCGAAGATTCCTGCTTTCAGCTTGATTTTGTCGCGCACGCCCATGCTGTGTATGCTTTCGGCGAGAAAAGCCGCATAGGACGGCGTGCAACAGAGAATCGTTGAACCCAAATCTGTCATAAACTGTATTTGTCGCTCCGAGTTTCCGGAGGACATTGGGAGCGTAAGCGAACCCACCTTATGGGAACCGCCGTTGAGCCCGGGGCCTCCGGTGAACAGGCCGTACCCGTAACAGACGTGCACCACATCTTCCTTCGTGCCGCCGACTGCCGCGATGGCGCGCGCGCAACACTCCTCCCAAAGCTCTATATCGTTTTGCGTGTAAAACGCGACGACGCGTTTTCCCGTCGTGCCGCTGGTCGATTGAATTCGCACGCACTCGGACAGAGGCTTGGCCAAAAATCCGTAAGGATAGGATTCGCGCAGATCCTCCTTGGAGAGAAACGGTAATTTTCGTATGTCTTCCGTCCCGCGCACGTCGCCCGGTTCAACGCCTTTTTCCTTCATCTTTTCCCTGTAATAAGGAATGTTGTCGTAGGCGTGTTTCACCGTTTTGACGAGACGTTCATCCTGCAATTTCCGCATCGTCTCGCGGGATGCGCGCTCCATATCCTCCTGATAGTAACCCAACGCAATCACCTCTTCCTTCACTGCTTTGCTCAAACTCCGCGCGAAATTCAAGAAGCTTCGATTAACCCCCCGGACAGCAACAATCGACCTGCTTTGCGCCGCGAAACGACGCCGACATACCTTGAAATGCGACTTTTCGCAACAAGAATATTATACAAAAATCTCGTTCTTGCGGCAATGCATTTATTTCGGAGAAACGCGCGGGCTATGCCGCTTCCTTTTTCAGATCGCCTTTTATCCCGTTTATCTGCCGTGCGATTTTTTCGCCGCCGGCGAAAACGCACTTGGCCCTATCATAAATGACTCCGCCTTGCTCCGCATTTATGATATAACAACCGCCTTCCGCGGTTGTCATAT
>JAIRTJ010000074.1 GCA_031254995.1 Eubacteriales Family XIII. Incertae Sedis bacterium | reverse complement strand
GGCGGCGCGTCGGGAACGACGACGCCCGGCGGCGAAGGCGGTACGGGCATTGAGACGGGCGGCGGCACGGTGACGACCGACGACGGATCATCGACCTCCGGCACGGGCGGCGAAGGCGGAGACAATACAGGCGGCGGGGAAGGTGGCAACGGCGGCACGGGCATCGACACGGGCGGCGGCACAGGCGAAGGCGGCACGACGACGACCGACGGCGGCTCTACCGAGGGCAAAGGCGGGGACGGCGGCGGAGACAATACAGGTACAGGAGACGGCGGAGGCGGCGGCACCGGGATCAACACGGGCGGCGGCGGTACGGAGACCTCAGGCGGCAGCTCCTCTACCTCGGGCACGGGCGGCGACGGCGGCGATTCGGGTACGGGCGACGGCGGAGACGGCGGTACAGGCATAAATACCGGCGGAGGCACAGGAACGGGCGGTACTGTGACAACCGGCGGCGGCTCCACCGAAGGTATGGGCGGCGACGGCGGCGGCACAACAGGCGGCGACGGCGACGCGGGAAGCGGCGGACAAGGCATTTCCACCGGAGGCGGGAACGTCGATACAAATCCGAACAGCGAACTTTCGGGTACCGGCGGTGACGGCGGCGACGCAGGAGGATCGGGCAATGGCGGCGCCGGCGGCACGGGCATTCATACGCGCGGCGGCGACAACAACAACACGGGCGGCACAGTCTTCGGCAACGGCGGCAACGGCGGCAACAGCGCATACGGGATCGGCGGAAAAGGCGGTTCAGGAATCATCTTAGCCGGCGGATCAAACAATACGACGGCCGGCGGCAAGACCGTGATCAAGAACGGGAATGCGGGAGAATCGCGCACGGAAATCGCCGACGAAGGCGCTCCGCCGAAAATCCCCATCAATCCCGACACACCCAACATACCCGACACACCCAACGTACCCGCCTCACCGGATACCGGCGACGACATCGGCATTCTTCCGTGGATGTTGCTGTCGCTTACGGCATTGACACTGTGCGTCTTCTCCTGCACGGCCTTGCGACGCATGAACAAGACTGCGACGACGGGAAAACGTTAATAACATGGCAATCACAAAGCCGGTATATCGGGTTCGCACTCGGTATGCCGACTTTTGACGAGAAGGAACATGACTGCAAAATCGAAATTTAAAAGGAAGGCGATGATACCGATCTTCGCCTGTATCATCGTTGCAACATCCGTTTTCCCCGCCTGCGAAAAACATGAAGTCGCAACGTCGGAGGAGATGATCATCTCAGAGGAAACCGCTCTGCGAGAATACAAGGAAATTCTAACAATTCCTAGAACAGGAAAATCTTACCCCGAGGAGATAAACAGGTACATCGAACGGCGCGTCGACGAGATGGGTTACTCCGCAGAAACGGACACGTCGGGAAATATCATTGTCGACATACCTCCTGCGCTCGGCGCGGAAGACCTGCCTCTCGTCATTCTTCAATGCCGCACGGACGACGCAATCGAGTCGTCAAGAGGTCTTCTCTTCGATGCCGAGAGTGACGGCGTTTCGCCCGATCTTTACAGGGACGACGGAACCATACGCGCGAACGGCGTTTCGATGGGCGCGTCCGGCGCCGTCGGCATCGCAACCGCGCTGTGCGTCATGGATGCGGATCAATGGCACGGATCCCTGCGCGTGATTTTCACTAGCGGCGTCAACGGAGACATGTCCGGCGCAAAACGCCTCAATCCCGATTATTTAAACGGGCAAGTTCTGATCAACCTGAACGGAACGAAACTCGGCGAGGTGGGGATCGGCGCGCCTTTTGCGGCTACCTTCAGCGGCGAACGAGAATTGCAAAGCAGCGACACGCAGGGACGACGCGCGCATGTGTTGGCCGCCTCCGGATTTCCGAAAAATAGGATGCTGACGGACGAGGATGAGCCGCAAATCAATCCCGCGGAGATCCTTGCGGAAATACTCATGACCGCTAAAAGCGGCGGCATCATCTATGACCTCTGCAATTTTTCCGGAGGAACGGATGCTCTGCGCATCCCGAGCGAGGCTACGGCCATCATAGTATTGAATGATTACGAGGAAAGAAAATTCTTGCAGATATTCGAATCCGCAGCCAAGGAATATCGAAACGATGTCGGCGACGGCGTGAATATCGAGATGATCGAGACGGTCGTCCCCGAAAAATGCGTATCGAACGACGACGCGAGCAATGTTCTCACCTTCCTCTTCGGTCTGTTGAGCGCAGATTTTTCGACCGACAAAGGCGACAAGGCAGGCGATCTGTTCATAAATCGGGCAGATCTCTCTCCCGATCATTTCACATGCGAAATCTCCGTAGCGGGAATCGATGAGGATACCGTGAATCGAATCATCGCGGAGCAGAGCAACATAGAAAAGCTTTCGGGCATCCCGATAGAAGAGACGAGGCGCATTCCCGGGTTCTCGACCTCGGAAGACAGCGAGAATCTTCAATATCTGCTGAAGAGTTACGAAAAGATCCTGGGCGACGAGTGCCGCCTCAAAAAACGATCTGACGTCGATGAGCTGGGATACCTACGCGAGAAAAATCCCGAGCAGGATATCATGTCCGTCGGCATCACCATCGAGGGGAAGGATACGATCGGCGAGTCGATAGACCGCGACGCGTTGGCGATACCCGCGAACGCGATTTTGGAGTATTTGACCTCATCGCACAAACGATAGTATAATGTTCGTATTCATGTTCATAAAGCTCGCAAAGGAGAATCGGGCTTCGGCATCGAATCACAAGAGGAGGTAAAAAATGTTCAAGAGGAAGTTCTACAGATGCGATCACTGCGGCAATCTCTTCGACGTCGTTGATGACGCCGGCGTAACGCCGATCTGTTGCGGAGAAAGCATGCGGATATTGGAACCGAACACGACGGACGGGGCGGCGGAGAAACACGTACCTGTCATCGAGCGAAACGGCGACAAGGTCGTCGTCAAGGTGGGCTCCGCACCCCACCCCATGTTGCAGGAACACTACATACAGTGGGTTGCCGTCGTCCAAGAGGACAGAATCCAATTCGCGACGCTCAAGCCCGGCGCGACGCCCGAAGCGACATTCGCGCTCGCGGACGCAAACGGCCCAATTACGGCCTACGAATACTGCAATCTGCACGGACTCTGGGTCGCGGAATCGGCATAGACCGTCCGAGCGATAACGAAGAGCAGTCATCGACGCGCAAATCCCCGGTTCTCGCCGGGGATTTTTTCGATCAGCGCTTGATGATGCGGGAAAACAGTTCGATGTGTTTCGTGAACGGGAAGTTGTCGCAGACGCGCAACTCGTCGAGCTTGTAGCCGTGCTCCGCGAGGACAGCCATGTTCTCGCAAAAGGTCTTGGGGTTGCAACTGATGTATATCCATTCATCCCGGCCGTATGAAATGAGTTTTTTCAGCGCTTTAGGGTGAATGCCCATGCGCGGCGGATCGACCACGATCGAATCCGGTCGTTGCGGCAGACGTTCGAGGACCTCGAGCGCGTCGCCCTCGATAAATCGACAATTCGAAAGCCCGTTACGTTCCGCGTTTTCCCGCGCCGCGCGAACCGAATCCGGCGAAATTTCGATGCCGACGACCTCCTTCGCCGCCTTCGCGAGCATCAGAGAAATGGCGCCCGCCCCGCAATATATATCGAATACCGTCTTGTTCTCGAGATCGTCCGCGAGGGAAAGCGCCGAAGAGAACATCGCTTCGGCCGCCGAGGTATTCGTCTGAAAAAACGAAAACGCATTCACCTTGAATGAAAGCCCTGACATCCGCTCGAAATAAAAATCTCGCCCAAAGAGTATCTTCATGCGATCGCAACCGACGGTATCCGCCCTGCCGCAATAGATCGTGTGCAGGATACCAACGAGATCGCCGTCGAGTTTCAAACCCGTGAGCAATCGGACAAAATCCTCTTCATCAAGGGATTCCTCGTCGGATGTAACAAGATTGACGAGCAATTCTCCCGTGTTCTCTCCCCTGCGAATAACGAGATTTCGCAGAAACCCGCTGTGCGTCCTCTTGTGACGAAAGCTGTGTCCCCTCGACGTCATCAAGGAAAGAACCTCGCGACGAATGATATTGAAATCCTCGGGCACGATTCGGCAATCGTCCGTGTTCAGCACGGACAGATAGCTCTTCTTTCGGTGCAGTCCCAGCGTCATGGGGCCGTTCTTTGCCTCGTCGCCGAAACTGTACTCCATCTTGTTGCGATATGCCAGTACGCGCGGAGACGGAGCGATCCCCTCATAAGCTCCGCAGACGACGCCGTATTCGAGCAAGAGATTCAGAACCCGCTCGTTCTTCAATGCCAGTTGTTCCTCATAGGGAACGCCTCTGTATGCGCAACCGCCGCAGATCTCCGCGCGAACGCAGTCTTCCGAAGAATTCTCGCATGAACCGCACCCGTTCACGCGCGAGCCGCCTTTCCCATCTTGTCCAGATCGCTCAGATCATAAGGCGTTTCCTGATAGACGAAATTGAGCCAATTCGCGAAAAAGAGGTTGCCGTGTCCGCGCCATTTCACGATGACCCGCTTGTTTGGATCATCGTTTAAGAAATAATTAACAGGTATGGGTGTATTTTCATCTTTCATTTTGTCGCGTTCGTATTCCAATTTCAAAGTGTTTCGGTCGTATTCCGAATGTCCCTGCAGGAATATCCATCTCTTGTCTCGCGTAACGAGCATGTGGATGCCGGCCTCCTCAGACTCCGCGAGGATCTCCAGATATGGATTCTGCAAAATGGCATTTTTGTCTATTTGCGTATAGCGCGAATGCGGCGCGTAGAAAAACTCGTCAAAACCGCGCGTAAAAACCGAGCGCTTATCCACGACCGTATGCTCGAATACGCCAAAAACCTTCTTATC
>JAIRTJ010000071.1 GCA_031254995.1 Eubacteriales Family XIII. Incertae Sedis bacterium | reverse complement strand
CCCGGAGCATGGCGCGAAAATCAAAGGTTTCCTCGGAGAGTTCCAATTTTCCGTCATCCATCTTGGACATATCCAAGATGTCATTGATCACGCCCAACAGATGCTCGGACGCCTCCTCGATTTTCTCCATGCGACGGCGATATTCCTCGATGTCGGACGATGATTTGGGCAGGGTTGACATTCCGATGATGGCGTTCATCGGCGTCCGCATTTCATGACTCATCTGCGCGAGAAAATCCCCCTTCGCGCGCCCGGCCGCCGCCGCCTTTTGCTTTTCTTCCATGTACATCTTGCTGAACATGACGTTGACCGGCCCGATGAAGAACCCCGCGATTATGAAGGCGAAAACGCTGTCCGTGTATTCCTGCACAGGACTCAGCCTATAGATGAGATGCGGATATCGGAAATCCGCGTAATAGCAGAGACACGCGATCAAGAGAAAGAGTCCGAGCAATACGACGCGGCTCTTCCCCGTCATGAGCTGAAAGATGATAACCATGCACATCACAAAATAAGCCGCAATGCCGCTGTGCAGACCGCCGTTTTGCAGGAAAAGCACGGGGAACAAGATGTAACAAAAGACGATGATCGTGACCCATTTCCCCTGCGTATGCAAGCGATATCGATTGCTGATTACGACCAGCAACGCGACGGACACGACCATGACGCACTTGATCGACATGACGATCCAATTGGATCGTTCGATGATATGCATGACGATGGAAAACAAGATCGAAAAAAAACCGACCAGGCAGATCATATTGAGAACCCTGGCGTCGAAAGGCAGGTCATTGGAATAAACATAGCGCGTCAAATATCTGTTCAGCAGTTTCATTATGTCACCATTTGATGTATGCCCCCAATGTTGCCTGTTTGAAATATTTTATCATGATCGGCCGCACAAAACAACCGTCGGATGCCCGAAAAATCCGATTTGCGCGCGAAAAAACACATGAAATACCCGGGGGATTTTCTCAAAAACCCCTCGCGCGGCAACGCGATATGATAGAATAATATAGAATAATGACGGACGGTCGACGAAATGAGACATGAGGCGCGATATGGATAAACACGAAGCGGAATACCATCTGAAAAAGGATCACGAGGCGGAGATACGCAGAGCGGCGGAGACGCTGCGAGGCGTCGCGCGAGCGACCCCGCTCATCCGCAGCGATTTCTACGGCGACGAATACGGCTGTCGCATATGGATCAAACCGGAGCATCTGCAGGTAACGGGTTCATTCAAGATTCGCGGCGCGTACAACAAGATCGCGCAGCTTTCCGACGCCGAAGCGTCAGGCGGCGTCATCGCGTCGTCGGCCGGCAATCACGCGCAGGGCGTCGCATATTCTGCCCGCGAGAGGGGCGTTCCCTCTGTCATAGTCATGCCTAATATCACGCCGTTCATAAAGGTGAACGCGACGAAGGAATACGGCGCGGATGTCATTCTATGCGGAGACGTATACGACGAAAGCTATGCGAAGGCCTTGGAATTGGCGCAGGAAAACGATTATGTATTCATTCACCCCTTCGACGATTACGATGTCATATGCGGTCAGGGAACCGTCGGTCTGGAGATCTTGAACGAACTGCCGCAGATCGACGAGATACTCGTGCCCGTCGGCGGCGGCGGGCTGGTCGGCGGCATCGCGCTCATCGTCAAAGCGCTAAAGCCCGAGATCAAGATCATCGGCGTCGAGCCGAAGGGCGCCGCGTCCATGCATCTGTCCCTCAAGGAAGACAGGATTCTTACGTTGGATAGGGTAAATACGAACGCTGAAGGCGCAGCGGTCAGACGAGCCGGCGATCTGACCTTTGCCATCGCGCGAAAATACGTCGACGACGTCGTCACCGTCTCGGAGAAGGACATCATGGAAAACGTCCTGCTCGTCATGGAAAAACACAAATTTGTCGCGGAGACCGCCGGCGTCACAGCCCTTGCCGCCTTAAAAAAACGCGCAAAACGCGGCAAGAACATCGTTTGCGTCATGAGCGGCGGAAATATCGACACCGTGACCATCAGTTCCATCATCAACGCGGGAATGATCAGCAGAGGCCGCATCATGTGCTTCTCCGTGGAATTGCCGGATCGACCCGGGCAGTTGGTCAATGTCGCTTCGCTCCTCGCCGAAAACGGCGCAAACGTCATCGGGTTGGAGCACAATCAATTCAAGGCTCTTGATCGCTACTCGAACAAGGTTGCGCTCGAAGTCACGGTGGAGACCAACGGGCCGGAACACATCAAAAAAATATTGGACATCCTCGCGAACAGCGGCTTCTCCGCTCGCCGCATATACTGAGCGAAGCCTTAAAAAATCTCGCGTCCGAGTTCAGGTCGCCTCACGCTCATGGCGCTTGGGTCTGCGCATGAGATCCGCGAGCGCCGTTTGCGCGTCCGTCTCTCCTCGGATGACGCCGCAAATGCTCTCCGTAATGGGCATTTCCGCATCAAATTTTCGCGACAGATCGTAGGCCGCCTCGGCGGTATACATTCCTTCCACCACCATGCCTACCTCCGCCGCGGCTTTCTCGGGATCCATGCCCTCGCCTATCAGGATGCCGCAACGACGATTCCGACTGTGCATGCTCGTGCATGTCACGATCAAATCGCCCATGCCGGACAGGCCGAAAAACGTCTCAGAGCGGGCGCCCATCTTTACGCCGAGTCTGACCATCTCCGCCATGCCGCGCGTCATGAGCGCGGCCTTCGTATTGTCGCCGAAGCCCATACCGTCCGATATGCCCGCGCCCAGGGCGATGATGTTTTTCAGCGACCCTCCCAATTCCAAACCGAGGACATCCGTATTCGCATATATGCGAAATCGGTCGGTCATAAAGACATCCTGCACGAATTCCGCGACCTTCGCGTCGTCGGACGCCGCAGCAACGGTCGTGGGCATATTCAAGCCGACCTCCTCAGCGTGCGACGGGCCGGACAACACCGCGAAAGCCCGATCGGGGGCGCAAACCCTCGCGATCTGCGAACAGGTCATGAGACTGCCCTGCTCGATTCCCTTCGCCGCATTTACGATGACTGCATCCGAGCGCATGAACGGGACGGCGGACACGAGCGAATCTCGAAAATGTTGAGCGGGTACGACAAACAAAGCGATATCCGCATCGCGCAAAGCGTCCCCGATTTCGCGCGAAACGATCGCATTGTCGCTGAACGCGACGCCGGGAAGATAGCGTTTATTCTCGCGATCGCGCTCCATGTCCGCGAGCAATTCCTCGTTTAGATCCCATATGCGCGCGGAATGACCGCTTGCGCCCAG
>JAIRTJ010000045.1 GCA_031254995.1 Eubacteriales Family XIII. Incertae Sedis bacterium | reverse complement strand
GATGAGTTCGCGACTCGCCAATGGATATTTCATGCCTTGGTGCCCCATCGCGATCCCGTCGCAGATTCCGATAGCCGGGAATTCGATCGGCGTTCCGCCCGCCATCAAAACGCCCGCCTTGACCGCGTTTGCGACTCGATCCAAGAGCATGTGACCCGGCACGATTTCGTTCTGCGCGTTGACGATGCCGATGAGAGGTCGGTCGATCTCGTCGCGCGTATACCCCATCGCGTAGAAAAGGCCGCGCACCGCCGCTCCGTCGGGACCCCGCTTTATGTTATCGCTGTTCATATTCATCCTCCATTGATTCGCCGTATGGGTTTCACGAATCGCTGCGCGATTCGCGCAGACGTTTCCTCGCACTGATACTGATATTGTACAGTTCGCCGCTCTCGACGTCAACGCGTTTTCTTGACACCCGAAGCGATATAAAGTAAGATAATCGAAGCGAATCCATGTTGAAGAGGGATTCGCTTCGACGGTTTTCGGCCGGCCGTTCGGTCGCGCCGATTTTTGGATTCGGAATATTTTGGGTGATCTGTTTTCGCGAGGGCGGGGCGTTCGCCCAACGGTGAAAGCAGGAGCGCAACATGTTTGAACATCTGTCCGACAAACCCATCGCGGATTACCAAGAGGAACAGGCAAAAAAGTGGGAGGAAGAACGACTTTTGGAGAATTGCGTGCAGGGACGAGAGGGATGCCCTCAATTCCTGTTCTACGAAGGGCCTCCGACGGCCAACGGCAAGCCCGGCATTCATCATGTGATCAGCCGGACGCTCAAGGATTCCGTCAACAGGCACAAGACCATGCAGGGCTTTCGGGTTCCGAGAAAGGCCGGTTGGGATACGCACGGGCTTCCTGTCGAGATCGAGGTCGAAAAACAGCTCAATCTTTTCACGAAGAAGGACATTGAGGCTTACGGTATCCGCGAATTCAACGCGAAGTGCCGCGAATCCGTATTCAAATACGAGGGTCTGTGGCGGGAGATGAGCCGTCGCATGGGATTTCTCATCGATTTGGACGATCCTTATATCACGTTGGACAACGACTACATTGAAACGGAATGGCACATCTTGAAGTCATTTTTCGACGCGGGGCTGATCTTCGAGGGACATAAGATACTCCCTTACTGTCCGCGTTGCGGGACGGGGTTGGCGAGCCACGAAGTCAGTTTGGGATACAAAGAGGTCAAGACAAACACGGCCACGGTCATGTTTAAGCGCAAGGATGAGGACGCTTGGCTTCTCGCGTGGACGACGACGCCGTGGACGCTGCCGTCAAACGTGTCGCTGACCGTGGGCGCCGACATCGACTACGCGAAAGCGCGGATCCGCGTGCCTGACGCCGCCGGAAGCGAGGGAAATCAATCGGGCGATGTCGCGCGTACGCACGGAGGACAGACGTTTTACATAGCGGAGGCGCTCGCGGACAGGATACTCGGAGCCGGGAATTACGAAACGCTCGCGAGGTACAAAGGCCGCGAGCTCGAGGGCGTCGAGTACGAACAGCTCATGCCGTTCGTCGATGTTTCGGCGGACGCATCGGCGGGAGAAAAGGCCTTCCGCGTTACGTTGGGCGATTATGTTACGGTAGAGGACGGGACGGGCATCGTTCATACCGCGCCCGCTTTCGGAGAGGACGATTACAATACGGGCAGGAAGTACGGGCTTCCTGTGCCCAACCCCGTGGACGAGGACGGCAAGTTTACCGCGACGCCTTGGGCGGGACGGTTCGTCTTGGAGGACGGCTTGAATGACGAGATCATTCGTTGGCTGGCCTCGGAGGGAAAGCTGTTCGCGAAGGAGAAGGTCGTTCACAACTATCCGTTTTGTTGGCGTTGCGATACGCCGCTCATCTATTACAGCAAGCCCGGTTGGTATATCGAAATGACCAAGTTGAAGGACGTGTTGGTCGAGAGCAACAAGACGGTGAATTGGTTTCCCGATTACGTCGGGGAACGTCGTTTCGGCAATTGGCTCGAAAACGTCAACGATTGGGCGATATCCCGCAGTAGGTATTGGGGGACGCCTATTCCCATATGGAAGTGCGGGACCTGCGGTCGGACGATCTGCGTCGGTTCGCGCGAGGAATTGTCCCGGCTTGCGATCGAGGAGATTCCGCGCGGCGCGGACGGCGCTCCGGACATAGAGTTGCATCGGCCTGACGCGGACGAGGTGCATATCCGTTGCGAGCATTGCGGCGATTCGATGGATCGCATCCCCGAGGTGATGGACTGTTGGTTTGACAGCGGTTCGATGCCTTACGCGCAGCAACATTGGCCCTTCGAGCATGCGGACGATTTTGACGACGAGCTGTTTCCCGCCGATTTCATATGCGAGGGCATCGACCAGACGCGGGGTTGGTTTTATTCCCTGCTCGCCATATCCGCCTTCGTGAAGGGTCGCGCGCCATATCGCAACGTTTTGGTCAATGATCTGATCTTGGACAAGAACGGCAAGAAAATGTCGAAGACGAAGGGCAATACCGCGGATCCGTTTGAATTGTTCGACCGATACGGAGCGGACGCGACGCGTTGGTATCTCCTGTATACCTCGCCGGCGTGGTCTCCGACGAAGTTCGATGAGGAGGGATTGAAGGAAGTCGCGGGAAAATTCTTCGGAACCCTGCGCAATATCTACTATTTCTTCGTCCTTTACGCGAATCAGGACGGGATAGATCCGAGGAATTTTGACATGCCTCACGCGGCGAGACCCGAGCTCGATAGGTGGATACTCTCCAAGTACAATAACCTGATCAAGGATTGCATCGCGGACATGGACGCCTACGACCACATGAGAGCGGTGCGCAGAATACAGAATTTTACGACGGAGGATTTTTCGAATTGGTACATTCGCAGGGCGAGGAGGAGATTTTGGGGCGAGGCTCTGACGGACGATAAAAAATCGGTGTACGCCGCGACCTATGAGATACTCGTCGGATTGTCCCAATTGGCGGCGCCAATGGCTCCTTTCATTACGGATGAGATCTTCACAAAGTTGACGGGACTGGAAAACGTGCATTTATCCCTATACCCGGAGGCGAATGCCGAAAAAATCGACGAGACGTTGGAGACGAAGATGGATTTGGTGCGGGATCTGGTGAAGCTCGGGCGCAATGTCCGCGAGAGGGAACGCATCAAGGTGCGGCAGCCGCTTCCCGCCGTCTTGTTGGACGGCAAGCAAGAGGCCGTCGTCGGAGAGATGTCCGATCTCATCCGCGAAGAACTCAATATAAAGGAAGTCATATTCCGCAAGGATATCGACGCCTGCATGAATTACAGCTTGAAGCCCGATTTCAAGGTCGCGGGTCCATTGCTCGGCGCGCGCATGAAGGATTTCGTTTCCGCGCTTGGAAAGGCGGATGCGGCGGCGTTGATTCGCGTCTTAAACGACGGCGACAGAGTATTTCTCTCGTTCGATACGGGAAGCATCCGCGTCGAACCTGCGGCGGAGACTTCCGGTCGCGGCGCGACTTCGACGGGCGCGGACGTGACGGAAGTCGAGATCGCGAAGGATCTCGTGGACATCCGCGCGGACGCGAAAGAGGGATTTGCCGTAGCCATGGAAAACGGCTTGTTCGCGATCCTCGATACGACGATCACGCCGGAGCTCATGGCCGAGGGGTTGGCGCGCGAATTCGTGTCCAAAGTGCAACAGATTCGCAAGCAATCCGGATTCGAAATGATGGATCGCATACGCGTGCGTTTCGGCGCGGACGAAACGGTCGCCGCCGCGGTTCTCGCGCATCGTGACTATATCATGAAGGAGACATTGGCTCTATCCCTCGAAGAATCGAGCGTTTCGCAGGGAGAGAGTTGCGATTTGAACGGGCATGAGACGATCATCGTCGCGGAGAAGGCGCGGTAGCGGAAGCGCTGCGACGGCGGAACCGGACGCTTGGGACTTTGCCCTCGACCGAAAAGGAGCTTGTCGTGAAATTCTATATAGCGGACGCGTTTACAAAGGAACTCTTCGGCGGAAATCCGGCGGGCGTCGTGTATCTCGAGTTCGAGGATTTCCCCTCGGACGAGCGCATGAGAAAGACGGCCGCGGAGTTGCGGTATTCTGAAACGGCTTTCGTTCGAAGGTTGGGCGTCGATTCGTTTGAGACGCGGTATTTCACGCCCGTGAACGAGGTGGATCTATGCGGCCATGCGACGATCGGCGCGTTCCGCGCTCTGCTTCATGCCGGGATCGTCCGAAACGGCGAGCGATATCGCAATGTCACGAAGGCCGGAGACCTTTATGCTGAGATATCGTCGGACGCTGTGATGATGGAGATGGGAACACCCGTCGCGGTCGGAACGTACGGCGGCGCAACGGAGAATTCCGAAGGCGAGAGCGTCGGGGAAAATTTTTCGGGAAAAATAAAACATTTATACAATATTATGGGATTAAATGCCAAAGAACAGTTCATGACGACCGCAAGCGGCGAGGAGACGGCGGTCGTGCCGAAAATAGTCTCGACGGGGCTTCCCGACATCCTGCTTCCCGTATTCGACGAGGCGGAGCTTTCATCCATTCGACCCGATTTCGAAGCTCTTGCCGAGCTTTCCGAAGCGGCCGGCGTCACGGGCGTCCATGCGTTTACGACGCGAGCTTCGGACGGTCGGATCCATGTGCGAAATTTTGCGCCGCTCTGCGGCATCGACGAAGAAGCGGCGACCGGGACCGCAAACGGAGCGTTGGCCTATTTCCTGTATAGTTGCGGCGTACTCGGGGCGAATGCGAGCGTCCGCTTTATTCAAGGGGAATCGATGGGGAGGCCGTCCGAGATCGAGTGCCGCGTCGAGCGAAAAAAAGGTCGGGAATCCTCGCCGTCGGGCGCGGACGGATCCGACGTCACGGTCAAGGTCGGCGGCGACGCGGTCGTCTTGGTCGAGGGAAATATCCGTCTGTGACGAATGCCCGGCGGCGGGAAGCAGTTAAAGGGAATGGCGGTTTGAAATGGTCGAGTTCGTTGCGGTGAATGGCTTGAAAGAAGGAACAAATGTCAGCAAAGTATAAAATCGCGCTTTGTCAGATGCGTTCGTCCGCGGATAAGGATGAGAGCATGGAGCGGGCGGCTCGATATGCGTCGGACGCGGCGAAGGGCGGCGCGGCGATCGTCAGTCTTCCCGAGATGTGGAATTGCCCATACGACAACGCGCATTTTCGCGCTTATGCGGAAGAAGAAGGAGGGCCGACGGTGCGCTTCATGTCGGACTTGGCGAAGACGAACGGGGTGTATTTGGTCGGAGGCAGCATACCCGAATTCGAGGCGGATCGCGTCTACAATACCGCGTTCGTGTTCGCGCCGGACGGGCGATTGCTCGCGAAACATCGCAAGGTGCATCTGTTTGACGCGGACATCGCGGGAGGGGTGCGTTTCAAGGAATCGGAAACTCTGTCCCCCGGGAGTTCCTTGACGACGGCGGATACGGAATTCGGCAAGATCGGCGTAGCGATCTGTTATGACATTCGCTTTTCCAAGATGTTTTCAGCGATGGCGGATCTCGGCATACATCTCCTCGTGTTGCCCGCGGCGTTCAACATGACTACGGGACCCGCGCACTGGGAACTCCTCTTGCGAGCGAGGGCATTGGACAATCAGATCTACGCGGCCGCGTGCTCGCCCGCGAGGGATCTTGCGGCGAAATACCGCGCGTACGGGCATTCCCTCATCGTCAATCCTTGGGGCGAATTGTGCGGCGCGGCGGCGAGCGACGAGACCGTCGTGTTCGGCGATATCGACATTGACTTCATGGAGCGCGTCAGAGGGGAGATCCCCATTCGAACGCAAAGACGAGACGACGTGTATTGAACTCTGAGCGGGCGTCATCGCAGACCGATGCCCGCGTTTTGAAAGGCGTCCCGTATGCCGCACAGATCCCGAAAGGCGCGGTTCAGCGCCTTCGTTCCGTCGGAACCGCAATGCATGAGCGTTCCGTCGATATCCCAAAAGATCAACATTGCGATTCGCGCAATCCGAGGATCAGCATCCGTCGGGTTTCAGTAAATTGAAGTCCTGCACCTCGTCGGACAGCTCGTCGAGATCGGCGCTGAGACTGACTATGAAGTCGATGTCGTGCTGTTGGCTGATGACCTTGAGGCGCGCCAAGAATTCGGGGATGTCCTCCGTATTCACGTCCGCGTGCTTGAGGATGCTGTCGATGAATATCGCGTCTATATCGTGATCGGAACTGATGATCCCGTAGAGGAAACCGACGTATTCGTCGCTGTTCGTAATCTCATCGTAGTCCTGCATGCACACGACCCGAATCTCATGAATCAGGTCATACATGAGACGTTGGTTTTTGTTGATAAAGACCACATGTCCATCGCTGCTTTCCGCTCGACTGTTTGCCAAGTTAATCATCATCTTCGTCTTGCCTGTGCCTTTATGTCCCACGATCAGATTTACCATATCGCCGCTCCCTTTCCTGAAACACGACTGTCCGTCCGCGCATCGATGTCGATATCCGGCCGGCTCCCGATTCACATTTCAATTATACAATACACGCGACCACTGTTTCAATCAAATCAAGCGAGAGAATGAAAAAAACGCGAGACCGGACGTCGAGGGAAGATTTCATCTGAAACCGCTCGCGTAATAAGCTTCGGAGGGCGAGTCGCGGGAGCGGGTTTTCGAGGCGACATATTTCAAAATTATCCTAGAATATGAATTTCCGTCCAATCAATAAAAGAGCTTGACATGCGGATGCGAGCCGCTGTAT
>JAIRTJ010000178.1 GCA_031254995.1 Eubacteriales Family XIII. Incertae Sedis bacterium | reverse complement strand
CGCTCTTCCGATCTCTTGACGGCATTGAAAAGAACGGGTCGCGGGGCGTTGACGGTCGGCGGAGGCGTAGCTTCAAACAGCCTGTTGCGCAAACGTCTCACGGAAGCTTGCGAAGCGGCGAGCGTCGATCTGTATATTCCATCTCCGATCTTCTGCACGGATAATGCGGCCATGATCGCCTGCGCCGCGCATTACGAGTATTTGGCCGGCAGGACGTCGGGATTGGATTTGGACGCGAGAGCAAATCTCGCGCTGTGACGGGCGTAAATTCGTCGCGAAAGTACCGGCGAAACCCCTGTAATCGTGTATTCGCGTCGACCGAATGAACCTTTTGCGCTTGAAATCCTCTATCGGGATTATATCTGTAATAATGCAGATCATCCGCCGTTCGCGAGACGTATCGATAGGAGAAAATCGTCTATGGGAAGCAGGACGAAAGAACAGATTTCATATAATATGAAACAAGTTCGCAGCAAGGATTCGCAGATCGAGTTGCTGTTGCGCAAGGCGCTGTGGCGGCGGGGTCTTCGTTACAGGAAGAATGTGAAAGGGATCGAGGGCAAGCCGGATATCGCTTTTATCGGAAAAAAGGTCGCTGTATTTTGCGACAGCGAGTTCTGGCATGGGCACGACTGGGAGTCGAGGAAAGACGATTTCAAGTCCCGTCGGGAATATTGGATTCCCAAGATCGAGCGCAATATGGTCAGGGACGTCGAGGTGAACGCCGCACTCGAATACGACGGGTGGACCGTCATTCGCTTTTGGGGCAAGGAGATATTGAAGGACGCGGAGCGATGCGCCGACGTCGTGGAAGAAACGTTGAAATGCAAAGGGACGTGAAAAGTACGAAGGATTCTTTTTTTCGAGAGGCGTATCGCATCGTTGCGAACATACCGTATGGACGCGTGATCAGCTATGGGCGGATCGCGGCGATGTTGGGAAATCCGCGCGCGGCTAGGCAGGTCGGTTGGGCCATGCGCGCGTGTCCCGACGAACTCCCGTGGCACAGAGTCGTCATGAAGGACGGGACGGTCACGGGCGGAGCGTTCGCAGCTCTTCGCCGCAGGATGTTGGAGGATGAGGACGTCGGATTCCTGTCGGACGGACGCGTCGATATGGACGCATATGAATGGGAGGGGAGCTAAACGCACTTGGCCCTATCATAAATGACTCCGCCTTGCTCCGCATTTATGATATACTCTGAGCGTGGCTATTTGAAGGGCGATGATCACTTATGGAAACGAAAATGTCGAAGCCGCGCGCCGTGATTTTGGCGGCGGGATTTTCCTCGAGAATGGGG
This sequence comes from Eubacteriales Family XIII. Incertae Sedis bacterium, assembly GCA_031254995.1. Classification (GTDB taxonomy): domain Bacteria; phylum Bacillota; class Clostridia; order Peptostreptococcales; family Anaerovoracaceae; genus JAISGB01. The sequence continues at coordinate 7,304 of JAIRTJ010000178.1, read as the reverse complement.
ACATTCAAGCCTTTGTTGGATATAGGCGGGCGGCCCGCGCTCCTGCGATTGCTCGATGTCGCAGAGGAGGCGGGCGTCCGCGAGGCATTCGTCGTGCTCGGGCATATGCGCGATGAAGCGGAACGAGCGTTGCGCATGTTTCGCTCCGAGGACGCGCGGCGCTCCTTGCGCGCGCACCCGGTCTTCAACGCGAATTACGCGGACGGTATGTTTTCTTCCGTGCGCGCGGGCATCAGCGCGACGACGGAGGGTTCGGCGCCGTCGGCCATCCTGCTTTTCCCCGCAGATGTGCCTTTGATTCCCGCTCGAGTCGTCGAAGAGGTGATCGCCGCGCAGGAGAAATCGCCGGATTCCTTCATCGTTCCGTGTTTTCGAGGAAAGAAAGGCCATCCGCTGTTGATTCCGGCTTCGCACTTGCGCGAAATTCTCGAACACGACGGATCGAGCGGGCTCAAGAGCATTACGGACAAATACGACGAGAGGATCATTCGCCTTGAGACGGAGGAAGAAGCCGTCGTATTGGATATGGATACGAGAGAAGCGTACGAAGAGATGCTGCGATACCGAGATGGCATCGAGAAGCCGCGAAGAGCTTACGATTTCGGAAATTTCGGCGGCAGACTGATTCTCGTGCGGCACGGGAGCACGATCCCCCATCGAGAAAGAATATTTTTGGGACAGACGGACGTCCCCCTCTCCGAAAAAGGACGAGCGGAGGCGCGCGAGGCGGCGCGAAAGCTCGCAGCCCTGAATGTGCGAACTGACAGGATCTACGCAAGCGATCTTTCGCGCGCCGAGGAGACCGCGCGCATCATCGCCGAAGCCCTCTCACCGGCGGAAGCGTCCGCACAGATCGTCGCTTTGCCGCAGTTTCGAGAGCTGCATCTCGGCGATTGGGACGGCAAATTCATCGACGAAATTCGCGCCGTCTATCCCGAGGAATACGAACGAAGAGGAGAAAACATTCTGCAATACAAAAGAGGAACGAAAGCCGAAAACTATTATGATCTGCAATATCGCACGATGAAAGCACTCAAGCGCGTATTGACGGACGAGGAGGCAAAAGGAGCTTCGGATGTCGTGATCGTCGCGCACGCCGGCACGATACGCGTCATCAGAGCAAACGCGGAAGGCATTTCCCTCGAAGCGGCTCTGCGCGAGGACATTCCGAGAGGTTCAGTGCATATCGTCGCCATGCGCGACCGTCAATAGGTCGTTGCCGGCGCGCCGCGGCCTTCCCCTAGCATTTAAAACAGTTGCGCAATCACTGTCCCGCGTATTTCGGAAACGCGACGTCGTTCGATTCCGGCCAAAGCAACTCCGAAAGCTTTGTGTACGTCTCCTCGACGATAACGGGGCAGAGATTCAAACACATGACCGGATCGTCGCGAATGATGTCGAAACAATCGTAACCGCCGTATTGATCGTTGAACCAATCCATCAATTCATCCTGCATATAATTCTGCGCGGCGGAAGCATTCGCAACGTAGAGCGCCGCCACCGCCGAGGCCAAGGTTCCGCAGATTTTCCCATGACCCATGCCGTTGCAAAACGCGGCCATGGCGTCGATCAAATCCTCGTTTTCCCTGCCCAAATCCTCTGTGCACAATGCCATGATCGTTTGACTGCAGCAATATCCTTTCATCCTCGACCGAAATAATCTTTCCTGTAATTCCATAATGCTCGTCCTCTCGCATGAATTCCCCGCATCGTCGCGGGGGATTCGCTTTTTCAGCGTTCCTCAAGGGCTTTCTTTCGGCAGCCCCTTTGCCGCGAGGGATTTAAATGCCCGCATATCCGTCAGCGGCAAAACGCATTCGAGTATGACGGCATCAAAAGTTCATGCGGGGAATTCCAAAATCCGCGTCCCCCTTCGCGATTTCCGCATTCGAATATCGCGAGGCGACCCATTTTGCCGCCTTCACGGATTTTTCGATGCCGTTGCGATGAATCTCAAATCGCTCTTTGAATTCACGCAACGCATATCCTTCCCCGCAACCGATTTCGAGAATTCGGCCGCCGCGCCTTGCCTCGCGCGATGAACGCAAACCCTCTCGAAACTGTATATACCCAAAAAAACGCCTCTTGAATCATAAAAAACGAATTTTTTTTAAATTTTTTAACGAGGATCGTCTTTTGGACTGCAAAATTCGCGAAAATCATTGAAATTCCCGCAGTTTTGCAGGTCGTTTCTCCGGATGAACGCCCTGCTCGATGCGTATCCGGACCCGCTGTTCTTTTCGCGCAAAAAGACGACGGCGCGACACCTTGTGTCGGCAACCGTCGTCATCCCTGTGAGATCCGTTAAATCGACATTGTTTCAACCCGAACGGGCTTTCTCCCATTCCCTTATGAAAAAATCGTCTAACTGGGAAAGGGCTTTCAAAATAATTCCCTTTTCCTTCGGCGTAAGTCCTGAAATTGCGGCATCCACCATTTCCTTGTGAAACGCCTCGTGTATATCAAATGCGTCTCTTCCTCTTTCTGTCAGACAGAGATTGACAATGCGCCGGTCTCCGATGTCGCGCGTGCGCGTCACGTATCCCTTTTGCTCCAACTTGTTCATGGCCGTGGTAAGCGCGCCAACGCTGATTTTCAGTCCGTTGGCTACCTGCGTCATGGTCTTCGTGTCGTCGATCCCGATCTCGCGAATCACATGGAGTTCCGAGATGGAAAGATCGTTGTTGAAGCGCGCCGCAATAGAGCGTTCTTCGATCTTCAATGTGGTGATGAAGAGTCTTGTCAATATGCTGTCTATGGTTTTCTCTTCTTTTTTCATTTATACTCTCCGATACAATTTTCTTTCGCCGATTTATTTCCTTGCCGACCGGACACTGCATATCCCGTCGATCGTTTCAGCGTCTTGCCTCGGCGCAACGTTCACTATAGTACTCGGCCTCGTCTTTCGAATGCCTTTTCGCAATCTCGTTGCGCTCGCGCTTTCGCATCGCAAGCCGTCAAATTCGTTGTCGATTCAACGCAACGTTTATCGGCGCAACAATAGCAATAATATTTAAACACAGTTCCTTTTGACGATGCAATCGTCATTTTACATATCTATTATACACTGATGTTTGAATATGTGCATAAAAAACTTTTTGCGTTACGGGTCCTCTTACGGAAAATCCGTCCGCCGTCGCGAAATCGCAACCCGATACGCGAAAAATCGCAAATCCGTATGTCGCAAAATGCCGATTTTCGTTGACCGACGGCGAATATTTGATATACTAATCATATTAAGAGGATTTCGTTGTTTCGACAACAAAATCTGCGACAGAAGCTCAGTTCGGGCACGCGCGTTTTGCGCTCTTGGGCTGATTGAGAGGAGCTGTGTTATGAAATTCAAGAAAATGATTCTCAATATCAACGGCGCGGAGAGGATGTTCATCTGCGATCCCGAGAAGGATACGTTGGCGACCGTCATCCGGCGACTCGGATTGACCGGGACGAAGGTCGGTTGCGGTACGGGCGTCTGCGGGGCATGTTCCGTTATCGTGAACGGGAAAGTGATCCGTTCCTGCACAAGAAAGATCACATCCGTAAAGGAGTACAGCGAGGTTACGACGATCGAGGGGATAGGTACGCCGACAAATCTTCATCCTCTGCAGGTCGCATGGATGGAAAACGGCGCGGTTCAGTGCGGTTTTTGCACTCCGGGTTTCATCGTCTCCGCTTATCAATTACTGAAGGAAAATGACAATCCGACACGCGAGGACGTGCGCGATTGGTTCCTGAAACATCGAAATATATGCCGTTGCACGGGCTATAAGCAGATCGTGGACGCAGTGATGGACGCGGCGAAGGTCGTGCGAGGGGAATGCGACATTGAGGACATCAAAGTCAAGATGCCGGAGGATAAGAACTATTACGGCAAAGCTCTCGTTCGTCCGGCCGCGCTCGGGAAGGTCTGCGGATTGACGGATTTCGGCGACGACGTCGAGTTGAAAATGCCCGATGGAACGCTCCATGTCGTCATGGTGCAACCCAAGACGGTGCACCACGCGAAGATCCTCAAGATCCATACGGAGGAAGCCGAGCGCATGCCCGGCGTATACAAAATTATCACAAGCAAAGACGTGAAAGGTTCGAACCGCCTCAACATGTTCACATTTTCGGCGCGTTCTCTGGCCTCGGAGCAGACGCACATCCTGCTCGCCGAAGAAAAGATATTCAACTACGGAGACGTCATCGCGCTCGTCGCCGCGGACACGAAGACGCACGCGCGCGAAGCGGCCGCAAAGGTGACCTTGGAGTACGAGCAGCTTCCGGAAGTTCTCAATTATCTCGATGCCGCCATGCCGGACGCTGTCCGCGTCCACGAAGATCATCCGAATGTCTGGAGCATGCAACCGACCTTCAAGGGAGATCCGGATGTGAAGAGACTCATCGACAACGCGCCGAATACGGTGGAGGGGAGTTTTTATTCCACAAGAGAACCGCATATGCCCATTGAAGGCGATACGGTGCAGGCGTATTGGGACGAGGACGACATGCTTACAGTTCACTGCAAGGCCATGGCCATATACGCGAACATCAGCGACATCGCGGAGGCGACGGGCGTACCCGAGGAAAAGGTGCGCGTCGTCGAGAATCCCACGGGAGGCACCTTCGGATGGGGTATCGCGGGCGCGACTTATTCCATCGCGGCCATCGCGTGCATCGCCTGCGACAATCGTCCGGTGGCTCTGTCCATGACCTACGGGGAATTCATGGCGTTCAGCGGCAAGAGGTGTCCGTCCTACACAAATACGAGATTGGCCTGCGACGAAAACGGAAAAATCATCGCCGCGGAATGGGACAACGGCTTGGATCACGGCGCCTATAACGAACTCGGCGACGATTTGACGACGCGAATCGCGAGGTTCATGTACTTCCCGTACAATGTGCCGAATTGCATGGGCATATCGCGGGTCGCCGCGACAAATCATTCCTACGGCACGGCTTATCGAGGTTACGGTTCGCCCCAGGCGTATACGGCTTCCGAAGCCATGATGGATATGATGGCCGAAAAGATGGGTATCGATCCGTTTGAATTCCGCCTGATCAACATCGCGCGCGAAGGCGATTACAACATCAACGGATATAAATTCACGCAGTATCCCGGCGAAATGATCATGGAACGCATGCGCCCCCTCTACGAAAAGGCCGTCGCCGACGCCAAGGCGAACGATACACCCGAAAAGCGCAGAGGCGTGGGCATCGCGTGGGGCGGTTACAACGTCACGGAAGGTACGGCGGATCAATGCACGGTGGCCCTCGAATTGGCGCCCGACAATACATTTATCAAATACGACACATGGCAAGATCAGGGGCAGGGCGGCGACATCGGCAGTCTGATGGTCACATTGGAATCGTTGCGCGTGGTATTCGGCAAGGCCGGGCGGGTTATCGACAAGGATGATGTGAAGCTCATCCAAAACGACAGCAAAATCTGCCCGGATCACGGCGCTACGGCGTCCAGCCGCTCCCATTTCATGAACGGCATTTCCACGAAGGGCGCGGCCGAAAAGCTCTTCGCCGCGATGACGAAATCCGACGGCACGCTGAGAACCTACGAAGAGATGGTCGCGGAGGGCATTCCGACCCGGTACGAGAACCAATTCCTGAACGAGGAATTCGGGGTTTTGGCCGATCTCGATCCCAACACGGGCGTCGGAAATCCGACACCCGACTATACATTTGCTCTCTTCCTCGCGGAAGCGGAAGTGGATACGGCCACGGGCAAGACGACGGTCATCGGCTTCCGTTGCGTTGACGACGTGGGCGTTATCGGCAACATCGCGGCCGTCAACGGTCAGGCTTACGGCGGCATCTCCCATACCATCGGATTCGCCTTGACGGAAAACTACGACGACGTGAAGAAACATGCGAACATGCTCGGCGCGGGCATTCCGACCATCAAGGATATACCGGATGATCTGGAAGTCGTGCACATCGAGACGCCGAGGGCGCAAAATCCATTCGGCTCCTCGGGCGCGTCGGAAGCGTTCCAGTCGAGCGGACACATGGCGGTCATCAACGCGATCAACAACGCCTGCGGAGTCAGGATATACGAATTGCCCGCATCTCCCGAAAAGGTGAAAGCAGGCTTGGATACTTTGGCGGCCGGCGGCAAGATCGAACCGCCCAAGAAATATTTCCTCGGTTCGGACTTTTACGAGGAAATCGAAAATATTCGCAACAATCCGGTTTAATCGAAATTCCGGGTTGCGAAGCGCGAAGAACAAATGTTCATCCGTCTCCGTCGGATCCTTTCGAACGGCGGGGCGGATGAAATATTTTTCGGGCGAAAACCAACGAAAAAATCCGTTTCCGACGCGATACGGTTTGACAGCTCGCACCGAAATTTGATATCATTGAAGACGACAACGAAGGAGGGCTTCATGAACGATTGGAAGGACGGACTTCCTGCGGATGCCGACGGAAAAATCAAGCTGAGCGATATCGAAGAATACTTGGATCGCATTGTCGAGGACAAGGTTTCGAAGGCGCTTCGCAAATACGGCATAGCGGCCGACGATCCGGTCGCCGAACGCGTTCGAGCGGAAAAGACGAGGGAGAACGCGTCTTCAATTCCTCATGCCGCAGGATCTTCCGCGCCGCTCGGCATCAGCTCGATCTTTGAGCCGATCGATGGGGCGCCCGAATTTGTGTTCTCCGTAACCGAGCCCGCGGCAGCGATCCAATCGGAAATTCCGGTTGCGACGAAGATCGTCTCGCCCTTCGACCTGTCCGAGAATGTCGCAAACCCCTTCGAAACATCGGGAATCGAGCCTGCGAAGGCAATCGCATCGGGATCCGGTGTCGAGCCTGTGGGGTCTTCCTCGTCGAAACCCGACGCCGAAGAACCCAAAACAATCATTTCGCCTTTTGATCTGTCCAATAACGTCGCTAATCCTTTTGCATCTTCGGGAGACGTCGGCGCATCCGGCGCAGAGGAACCCTCAGAGAAAAAGATCTCGCCTGCGCGAGCTTCGGAACCCGTCGCGCCAATTGAGAAATTCAAGGATGAATCCGCCATCGCGCCGATCGCGCCCGCCGAAATTTCACGGCGGGAATCCGAAATCAACGCGCCTCGAGCCAAAGAACCGTTTGTTTCATCGCCTTTCGCCGCAACGGACATTTCGTCGTCGCTCGACAAACAGCTCGAGACGGCGGACGAAGATTTTTCGCAAGAAGTTGATCGGGTTTTCGGTTCCCGCGGAACCGGAGGCACTATTTCCTTTGACACGAACCGTCCGAGGGTGAAGGAGATCATCGACAAATTCGAACCGCTTGTAAAGAACGTCGGCGCGGAGCAGTTT
>JAIRTJ010000080.1 GCA_031254995.1 Eubacteriales Family XIII. Incertae Sedis bacterium | reverse complement strand
CGATCAGAATCAATCACTTGGGGGATTACGGGACTCAGTTCGGAAAGATGATCGTCGCGTACAGGCATTGGGGCGACAAGGCGGAGGTGGAGCGATCGCCAATACAAACCCTTCTTTCGTATTATACGAAGTTTCACGAAGAAGCGAAGCAACATCCGGAGTTGGAAGATGAGGCGCGAGAGGCTTTCGTGCGCCTGGAACAGGGCAATCCTGGGGAAATGGAATTGTGGCAGTGGTTCCGCGACGAGAGCCTGAGCGAGTTCGGGCGCGTATACGGTATGCTCGGCATCACCTTCGATTCATACGCGGGAGAGAGTTTCTATACGGACAAGATGGATCGCATCGTCGACGAACTCGACGCGAAGGGGCTTTTGAAGGAGTCAGACGGCGCGCAGATCGTGGATTTGTCGGAATGGGATATGCCGCCCGCCCTGATACGAAAAAAGGACGGCTCCACGCTGTACATCACGCGGGACATCGCGGCGGCCGTCTACCGGAAGGAGACATACGGATTCTTCAAGAACCTTTATATCGTTGCGGACCAACAGAATCTGCATTTCCGGCAATGGATTAAGATCATCGAGCTGATGGGTTATTCTTGGGCGAAGGACTGCGTGCATATCCCGTTCGGCCTCGTGAGCATGGAAGACGGAGTGATGTCCACGAGAGAGGGGAAAGTGGTATTTCTTGAGGACGTATTGATTCGCGCGATAGCGAAGACAAAGGAGATCATCGTCGAGAAAAATGTCAACGCGGACAACGCGGACGAAACGGCCGAGCAGGTCGGAATAGGAGCCGTGATCTTCAATGAATTATCCAATAACCGCATAAAGGACTATGTGTTCGGTTGGGATAAGGTTTTGAATTTCGAAGGAGAGACGGGTCCCTATGCGCAATACGGCCACGCTCGAGCGTCCGGAGTGTTGCGCAAGGCGGAGGATGCAGGTCTGTGGCCCGTCCCCGCGAACGCCGCCCTTGACGCGACCTGTCTCGCGGGCGACCGCGCTTACGAATTGGTGCGCCTCATCTATAGATTTCCGGAGACCGTTCTCGACGCGGGCGAGAAATATGAGCCGTCCGTTGTGACGCGCCTCATCGTGGATATCGCGCAGGCGTTCAACCGTTTCTATCACGACGAACATGTCCTCGTGGAAGACGAAGCGGAGCGCAATGCGAAATTGGCGCTCGTCGCGGCGGCGAAGCAGACGTTGAAAAACGGTCTGACTCTTCTCGGCGTCGAAGCTCCGGAGCGCATGTGAACGGGAGATTTCGATGAGATATGAGGGCAACATATTCAGGCCGCCCAGCGAGGCTCACAGCCTGATCGTACAGGCGACGATCGGTTGCGCGCACAATGAATGCACTTTTTGCAGCATGTTCAAGGACAAACGCTTTCGCGTGCGCAAACGCGAGGAGATCGTTGAGGATTTGGAGGACGCGCGCAGGCGTTACGGCAGGGTCGGTCGGATCTTCTTGGCCGACGGTGATGCCCTCATCCTCTCGGACGATGATCTGAAGGCGATATTGTCGAAGATCGGGACGCTGTTCCCCGAATGCGAGAGGGGCGGCGTCTACGGTTCGCCGCAGGATGTCTTGCGCAAGGGCGCGCATCGCTTGGCCGCTTTGCGGGACGAGGGCTTGGGCATCATCTACATAGGCGCGGAATCGGGCAGCGATCGGGTGCTCAAGGCCGTAAAGAAGGGTGTCGGCGCGGCTGAGATCACGGAGGCGATACGCGTCATCGAGTCGGCAAAGATCAACGCCTCAGTTACATTCATCTCGGGTCTTTCGGGTTCGGACGGATGGGAGGAGCACGCAGTTTCCACAGGACGCATGATCGGCGAGGCGCAGCCGTCATACGTGGGTCTGCTCACATTGATGGCGGAACCGAGTGCGCCGCTGTACGAGGACATACTGTCCGGGCGTTTTAGATTGCTCTCCCCTCTCGGCGCGGTGGAGGAGACCATCATGCTGTTGGAGCATACGGATGCTAAAAAAGACTGCGTATTTCGCAGCAATCACGCGTCAAACTATCTTTCGTTGCGAGGAACCTTGCCCTCCGACAAGGAATCCATGTTGGCGGAGTTGAGGAGCGTGAGAAATCGCGACGATCTGTTGAAGGATGAGCGACTGCGCATGTTGTAATGCGGTGCGGAGGCGAGAAGCGCGAGCGGCGGTCGAATGAGGAGATGAAGGCGAATGGCTGAAATCAAACGTTTGGACAAGCGAAGTCCGAAAATCGTCAAACGTTCGGACAAACGAGAGGAACGCGATATGCGGGCGCGCGAAAACGCCTTGAAGCGACCGGCTTCCGAACGGGAGTTGGCAAAGCGACCTGATCGGATACGCCCGTATCTCATCGGATACATGGACGAATTCATCTTCGATGAATTTTCGGAATCCTATTTGAAGACTTCGAAGTTGGACGATCTCATGAGCGGCGTTCCCGTGCCTCTTCGCAAGGAGGATTTGGAGGGATTTCGCGACGAAAAGGGGTTGTCCGTCAGCTTGATCGGCGAGAATATGGCTCGCGTGATGGGCATAGATCCCAAGTTTCGATTCGCGGAGGCGTATATGGCTTTCCTGACGCGATTTCTTGGTAAGCGCGCGCCGGAAGCATTGGTGCGAAAAGCGAAAAACGCCGCGGACGGCGAGGATTTCGATGCTGCCTGTATCTGCTTTCGCGCAGCCTTGGTCATGAGACCGGACGATCTCGCGGCCATGTACGGTTACGCGAGGGTGTGTCGCGCCATGTACAACAAGAGCAACGACGCGGAATACATCGGCAATTTCAAGGCCGAGTCCTTGGATTATCTGGAGTCGCTCACGGAACTTCATCCCAGATTTGGGCAAGGTTGGTATTATCTTGGCTATATGTACCTAAATCTGGGCTTGTATACTAAAGCATACTTGGCATGGGAGAGCTTCCTTCCGCATTCCCGCGTGGCGAAGGATCGGCGCGAGGTACGCCGTCGCATGGAGCAGATACGGACGCCCATGGAGATCGAGCGAGGATACAACGCGGTGCTCTCGTCCCGTTGGGAGGAGGGCATTCGCATCTTGGTTCCGTTCAGGGAAAGCGTCTACAAGGATTGGTGGCCGCTGTGGTATTATCTGGGCGAGGCCTACTTGAATACGGGATGCATAGAGGCGGCGGAGGAGGCGTTTCTCGAGGTTCTGAAGCTGAACGGCACGCATACGGAGACGATGGAGGAGTTGATCTCGCTGTACGATGCGGAGGGACGAGCGGATATGGCGAAGAAATATAGAGATAAGATCGCCCTGATTCGGAAGGGGACGTCATGACATCGGCGCGATGTAGATAACGAGATCAAGGGGTGAGGCGTTTCAAAGGAGGATGACGCGAGAGATGAGCGAAAGACGGTTGATGACGGGAAATGAGGCGGCGGCGCGCGGCGCTTGGGAGGCCGGGCTTGCGTTCGCTTCGGCCTATCCCGGTACGCCGAGTACGGAGATATTGGAAAACTTGGCGGAATACAAGAGCGATCTTTATGCCGAATGGGCTCCGAACGAGAAGACAGCTATGGAGGCGGCCATCGGCGCGTCCATGGCCGGCGTGCGATCCTTGGCGGCACTGAAGCATGGGGGCGTAAACGTGGCGGCGGATCCCTTGTTCACGTTCGCGTATACGGGCGTAAACGGCGGAATGGTCTTGGTGTCCGCAGATGATCCGGGCTTGCACAGCTCGCAAAACGAGCAGGACAATCGCCATTACGCGGAGGCGGCGAAGGTTCTCATGCTCGAACCGTCCGACAGCGCCGAAACGTTGGAATACATGAAGTTGGGTTTTGAACTCTCGGAGAGATTCGATACACCGGTCATGCTCAGGATGACCACGCGCATCTGCCACAGCAAGAGCATTGTGACGCTGGGCGAACGGACGCCGGCCCCTCACAAAATCTACGAGCGAAATATCCGCAAATTCGTCGCAACGCCGGCCAACGCTCGCGCGATGCGCGCTAAGCTCACGGAACGCCTAGAGCAGGAACTGTCCTACGCGAACGCGGAGGCGGTGCGCGTCGGCGTGAACCGAATCGAGAGGGCGAGCGAACCCGGCGAGGGCGAGCGCATCGGCGTCGTAAGCGCGGGCGCGGCATATCAATATGCGCGCGATGTGTTCGGAGGCAGAGCGTCCTATCTGAAACTGGGATTGACTTGGCCGATGCCGATCGACCTCATACGCGAATTCGCGGAGGAAGTCGACAAGCTATATATCGTTGAGGAGTTGGATGCGTTCATGGAGACGCGCATCAAGGCCGCAGGAATCGATTGCGTCGGAAAGGAGCGCATTCCTGTGTGGGATGAGCTGAATACGGATATCGTGCGCTTCGCGGTGTTCGGAGAGCGCGCGGAGACGCTGAATTCCGACATGAAAGCCGTGCCGCGTCCGCCGACGCTCTGCGCGGGTTGTCCTCATCGAGGACTTTTTTGGGGTTTGTCAAAGCGGAAAAATGTCCTCGTATCCGGAGACATCGGATGCTATACGCTCGGATCGGCGCCGCCGCTCTCGTCCATGGACTCCTGTTTCTGCATGGGCGGCAGCATAGGCGCGGGTCACGGAGCCGCGAAAGCGTTCAAGGAGAGCGGTCAGGACGCCCGGGTAGCAGCCGTCATAGGTGATTCCACATTTTTCCATTCCGGCGTCACGGGTTTGATGAACGCAGTGTTCAACGGGAGCAATATCGTGACCGTCATATTGGACAACCGCATCACGGCCATGACCGGTCAACAGCAAAACCCGGGCTCCGGCTTCACCCTTACGGGTGAAGCGGCGCCGGAGGTCGACATCCCCGAATTGTGCAAAGCCGTCGGTATAAGGGAGGATCGCATACGCGTGATCGATCCCTTGGATTTGAACGCCGTGAATAAGGCCCTCGATGAAGCTCTGGCGGATGACGCGGCTTCCGTCATCGTCACGCGCAGACCCTGCGTCCTGAAACGATTCAGCGAGCGGGATTTGCTGGAATTCGGCGAACCGCGCGGCGTCTGCGTCGTCGACGAAGAGAAGTGTACGCGATGCAAGCTCTGTGTGAAGACGGGCTGTCCCGCCATATACGGCGGCGGCGATACCGTCTTCATCAACGAAAATATGTGTACCGGTTGCGGCGTTTGCGAACAGGTCTGTCCGTTCGACGCCATCTCGTTAAAGGAGTAATGCAGAATGAAAAAGGATTCCGTCACGGCCATATTGTTGGTGGGAGTCGGCGGCCAGGGAACCATACTGGCAAGCAAGATACTTTCGGAGGGTCTTGTGTCCGCGGGTTTCGACGTGAAGATGTCGGAGATACACGGTATGTCGCAGCGAGGCGGCAGCGTCAGCACGCAGATACGATACGGCTCGAAGGTCAATGCGCCCATCGTCGGGCGCGGCGAGGCGGACATCATCATAGCTTTCGAGAAGATGGAAGCCCTGCGATGGCTCGAATACCTGAAACCCGGCGGCAAGATGATAGTCAACGATTTCGAGATACCCTCCGCCCCCATCCTCACAGGAGAGGCGATCTATCCGGAGGGCATATTGGAAGAACTGTCCGCAAAGGCGGATGTCACCGTGTTGCGCGCCGCCGAGATCGCGGAAGGTTTGGGCAACGCGCGCACCATGAACATCGTACTGCTGGGCGCGGCGGCGAAGGCTGTCTCCTCCGCGTCCGTCGCGCTCGGGAATGTCGAATGGGATGCGATCTTGCGCAAAAACATGAAACCCGCTTTCCTCGACGTCAACAGAAAGGCATTCGCCGCGGGTTTCGGCGCGTGAGGATTCTTTATCGAAAAGGGGCTGTTCAAAATTCGGCAATCGGGTATAATGTAGGATAGCCACGGTGCTGTTTGTTGCGTAAGGGAGAATGAGGGGAAATATGATTACAACATTGAATGCGTATACAGAAGAACTCGACGACGTCGCGTTGGCGGTATCGCAGATTATGAACGAATTGGATTTGGACATCAACAGGAGAAAGAATTCAATCGCCATCGTGAACTGTTATTCCGAATTTTTGGACAACGGAATCGTTGAAGCCCTCTCCGATGCTTTGCCCTTTGATCTCATAGGAACCACGACGATGTTCTGCGGTACGCAGTCCGATCGCGGCGGATTGGGATTGGCGATACAGGTTCTCACGAGCGACGACGTATCCTTCCGAGCCTGCTATTCGCCGCCCCTGTCGGAAGATCAGGAGACTAGAATCAAACAGAGCTATAAGGCGGCGGCGTCCGCATACGCCGAAAAACCAAAGATGATGCTCACGTATGCGCCCATGCTTCAAACGATAGGATTCGATCAACTGGTCAACTGGTTGGATGAAGCGTCGGACGGCGTACCGAATTTCGGTTGCCTGGCGGTGGATCATACGGTGGATTTTGCGAAGGCGCGCAGCTTTTTCAACGGTGATTATTCATGGGATAGGGTCGGCATAGTTCTCATGTACGGCAATTTGACTCCGCGTTTCCTCATGGCGTCCGTAGCGGAGGAAAACATTATGCCTCGCGCCGTCACGGTTACGAAATCGCAGGAGAACATCCTCATGGAGGTGAACGAGATACCGTTCGCCTCGTATCTCCAACAGTTGGGTCTCGCCGCAGGCAATGAGATCACGGCGAGGGAGACGCTTCCGTTGATCATCGACGTTCTCGACGGCGCGCAGCCCGTCTCTCGCGTGATTCTCT
>JAIRTJ010000032.1 GCA_031254995.1 Eubacteriales Family XIII. Incertae Sedis bacterium | reverse complement strand
AGCTGTGGCTCATCGTGGGCGCAGGTTTGCTCATGGGGACCATGGTCACCGTCGCGGAGCCGGATTTGCAGATTCTCGCGCGGCAGGTGCCGGGCGTGCCGAGCGGCGCGCTCACCTTGACCGTAGCCGTGGGGTTGGGACTCTTCCTCGTCGTTGCGATGCTTCGAATTATCTTTCGGTGGAGCATGTCATATCTGCTCGCCATCCTTTATGTCGGAGTGCTCGTGCTCGGCATCTTCATTCCCGAGGAATACTTAGCCGTGTCCTTCGACGCGGGCGGCGTCACGACGGGGCCGTTCGCAATTCCGTTCATTCTCTCTCTGGGCGTCGGCGTATCCGCCGTAAGGGGCGGAGAGAGTTCTCGCGACGACAGCTTTGGGTTGGCGGCTCTGTGCAGCATCGGGCCTATTTTCGCCGTGATGATTCTCGGGTGTTTCTTCGAACCGCAGGCATCGACAATGTCCCTCGATGAGATCGATTCCGTAGACGGCCTCGGCGAATTGATCCTGACGTTTCTGCGGGGTTTCCCGAAATACCTTCGGGAAATCGGTTTTGCGATCGCGCCGCTCATCGTCGTGTTCATCCTCTTTCAGACGTTTGCGCTCAAACTGCCCAGGACGCAGCTCATCCGCATAGGCGTTGGATTGCTCTATACGTATTTCGGGCTTTCCGTATTTCTCACGGGCGTGAGCGTGGGATTCTTGCCCGCCGGGACGTTCATCGGGCAGTATGTGGGTTCTCTCAATTACAATTGGATCCTCATTCCCTTGGGAATTGTCATCGGATTTTTCATCGTGCTGGCGGAACCGGCCGTGCATGTCCTCGTGGAACAGGTTGAGGATTTGACGGGCGGCGCCATTACGCGAAAAACCCTGTTGCGGGCGTTTTCGGTCAGCGTCGGCCTGTCCGTTGGATTGGCGATGATTCGCGTGCTCACGGGAATCAGCATATGGTGGATGATCGTGCCGGGGTACGGTCTTGCCATCGCGCTCTCGTTCTTCGTGCCCAAGATATTCACGGCGATCGCCTTCGATTCGGGCGCAGTCGCCTCGGGTCCGATGGCGGTGACCTTCCTCTTGCCGTTCACCATGGGAGCCTGCGCGGCCGTGGGCGGCAACATCATGATGGACGCGTTCGGCGCGGTGGCCATGGTCGCCATGACGCCGCTCTTCACGGTGCAGATCATCGGGTTCATCTATCACGTGAAGGTGCGTCGAACCGATGAGGAAGAGCTCGAGACCTACGAAGGCTTGGCGGACGACATCGAAGAAGAGCAATTCGTCGATTGGGCCGTTCAATTGCAGGCATCCGAGGTCAACGACGATTTCGAATCGCAGATGGATATGGAATTCGTCGCCAGTCCCGAATGGGCGGAGCTCGTGCGCAACGATCAGGTACACAGCAATATCGCCGCTGACAATAGATACATCGATTTCGACGAATACGAGCACGAACGATTCGACTCGTTGGTCAAGGCGGAGGACTTCGACCTTCCGGGCATTCGAGAACCGAATGAGGACGAGGAACCGGCTTCGGAGGAAGAGGTCTATCGGGGGTACGTGAGCGAACGATGAGGAACGCGCATTTTGCGAACACATGTTCGCGGATTGCGAGGTGTCTTTTCGAAGAATGAAACAGGAGGATAACGGAGGCATTCTCATGAGAGAACGAAGGGGAAACGTCAGCGATATAGAGCGCGTGAAACTGTTGGTAACCATCATCGACAGAGGGCGGAGCGATTCGCTGATCCGCGAATTGCGGCTTTTGGGCGTCACTTTCAATATGGCGTCCGTAGGCTACGGCGCTGTCGGCGTCGATCTCGCCGATCTCCTCGGTTTCACGGAAAAGGAATGCGATATCGTCTACAGCGTCGTCACCGAATCAAAGACAGCTTCGGCGCTCTCCATGTTGGAGTATAAATTTTCGTTGAATGAGCCCGGTCGCGGCATAGCGTTTTGCGTTCCCATCTCGGGTGTGGGCGGTCCGGTTTCGCTTCGATATATTTCGGGAATAGATCCCGAAAAGGAGGAAGTTCAATGACAGACTACAGCAATACTGAATTCGGTTTGATCGTCACCATCGTAAATCGGGGGTATGCGGATACCGTAATCGACGCGGCTCGCGAGGCCGGAGCGAGGGGCGGTACGGTGCTTTACGCGCGCGGCACAGGCATTCACGAGACCGAGAAATTCATGAACATCTCCATCCAACCGGAAAAGGAAATGGTGCTGACACTCGTCCGCAAGGGCGCGGTCAAGGACGTCACGCACGCCATTCTGATTGCCGCAGGGCTGAAAACGCAGGGTCGAGGCATCAGCTTCACGCTCCCCGTGACCGACGTCGTCGGCATAGTCACCGATTTTGAATCCTATGAAAAGGGAGAATCCTCGGAAGAAAATTCGCAATGACGCAATTTATCCGCGGGTGCGCAGTCGATTTCGGATCGCGTCCCTACAAAAATGCGGACATCGTTTCGCCGATGGGCTCTCGAATGACGAGATCCGCTCTTCCGTCGGCGGAGGTTTCGGTTTTATTTATGACGACCATGCGGCGTCCTCGAAAATATCTCAGATATTCTGCGGCGGGGTAGACGACGAGTGAAGTGCCGCCGACGATGAGGGTGTCGGCGCGCGCTATGGCATCGACGGCTCGCGATACGGTATCTTGCTCCAGCGGTTCTTCGTAGAGGACGACATCGGGACGCACCGTGCCTCCGCATTTGTCGCAAAAAGGAACGCTGCCGACGACGCCGTTTTCATCCTTGCAATGCGCTTCGTCCAAGATGTAATCGAGGTCGAACGTCGCACCGCATTTCATGCAATAATTCCGCTGTACGGATCCATGCAATTCGCGGACGCGGACGGAACCGGCCGCTTGGTGGAGACCGTCGATATTCTGGGTGACGATCGCCAAGATTTTTCCTTCTTTTTCTAATTTTGACAAGGCGAAGTGCGCGGCGTTGGGCTTTGCGTTTCGGAAGATGAGATTCTTCTTGTAATAATCGAAAAAGAGGGACGGTTCCGCGATAAACAGGGAATGCGATACGAGCGATTCCGGAGAGCGTCCGTATTCCGCTCGCGCCTTGTAAAGTCCCGTTTCTGAGCGAAAATCGGGGATTCCGCTTTCGGTGGAGACCCCCGCTCCTCCGAAAAACACGATGTTCGACGATTCTTCGACGATCCCTTTCAGCGTCAACGCGTTATCATTCATCTATTTGATCCTCACGATGTACTTCTCGATGAGCTTTACCGGATTGTAGGACAGCTTCGCCTTGCGAAGACCCGGGATCCCCATGTCCTCTTCCCTGTTGATCCTCTTGACGTGGGACGCCATGTGCTTGCAAAATTCATTGTTGATGGCTTGGTACAGCCCTCGGTATTCGGTGTTCGCTTTTTCGACGTGGACGGTAACGGTCTTCGCGCCGAGTTGTCCGCCGATGCTGAGCGCCTGTATCTTGCCGTCTATGCGGATGACGCCCGTCAGATACCCCACCGCGTCCAAATTTACGAAGACGTCCTTCATCGCTTCCTCCTCCATCTCGAGCAAAGCGCGCTCGTGCGGGTCGGAGAGGTTTTTTCGCTCGTTGA
>JAIRTJ010000034.1 GCA_031254995.1 Eubacteriales Family XIII. Incertae Sedis bacterium | reverse complement strand
AACAGTTGTTCCTTGGGATCGCTCGGGAAATCGGAGCCAACCTTGTTCTTGTACTCGGCCTTGAACTGCTCGGCCAATTCCCTGAGATCCTCGGCCGTGAGCTCCGTGTCCTGCGTGACGCCGCGCTTCGCCTTCATCTCGTCGATGAGCTTTTCGAAATACGATTTGCCCACCTCCATCACGACGTCGGAATACATCTGAATGAATCGTCTGTAAGAATCGTAGGCGAAACGCGGATTGCCTGTCTTTTCCGCGAAGCGCTCGACCACCGTCTCGTTGAGTCCGAGGTTGAGAATGGTATCCATCATGCCGGGCATTGACGCGCGCGCCCCCGAGCGAACGGAGACGAGCAGGGGATTGTCCGGATCGCCGAATTTCTTTCCGGCGATATCCTCCAATTTTCCGACGTATTCGAGTATTTCGGCGCGAATATCGTCGTTGATCTTTTCCCCGTCCTCATAGTATTGGGTGCAGGCCTCCGTCGTAATGGTGAAACCCTGCGGAACGGGCATGCCCAGACCTGTCATCTCCGCCAGATTTGCGCCCTTGCCCCCCAACAGATTTCGCATCGAAGCGTCGCCCTCTTTGAATAAATACACAAACTTTTTGCTCATTCTCTGCCTCCTATGACTATGAAAATTGATTGCCGCCGCTCAAAAGTCTATGTTTATGATTGCCCGGGCAACAAAACCGCTCAAAAATCCAATCTCTCTTCTATATATCGTTTCACATCGCCGATGGGCAATCTGATCTGTTGCATCGTGTCGCGGTCTCGTACGGTCACCGCGCCGTCCTCCGCCGTGTCGAAATCGACGGTAACGCAGAACGGCGTACCGATCTCATCCTCGCGCCGATAACGCTTACCTATGTTGCCGGCCGCGTCGAAATCCGTCATGAAATGCTTCGAAAGCGCCGCGCGCAACTCCTCGGCCTCGCCCGATTGCTTCTTCGTAAGCGGCAACACTGCCGCCTTGAAGGGCGCGAGAGCCGGATGAAGATGCAGAACCGTACGCGTCTCATCCGCGCTCCGCTCGTCGGTCAGCGTCTCCTCATCGTAGGCGTTCACCAGAAACGCCAGAGCGAGACGATCCGCGCCGAGGGACGGCTCGATGCAGTACGGGATGTACTTCTCGTTCGTCTCGGGGTCGCGATAGGAGAGATCCTGCCCCGAATGCTCCATGTGACGGCGCAGATCGAAATCCGTCCGATCCGCGATGCCCCACAGCTCCCCCCAACCGAAGGGGAAGCGGAATTCGATATCCGTCGTCGCATTGCTGTAATGGGAGAGTTCCTCCGCATCGTGATCGCGAAATCTGATGCTATTCTTCCTCATGCCAAGCGCGTAAAGGAAGTCCGCGCAGTATTTCTTCCAATAAGCAAACCAGTCCAAGTCGGTACCGGGCGCGCAGAAAAATTCCAATTCCATCTGCTCGAACTCGCGCGTCCGAAAGATGAAATTGCCCGGCGTGATCTCGTTTCGAAAGGATTTGCCGATTTGGGCGATGCCGAAAGGTATTTTTTTGCGCGAGGTGCGCTGTACGTTCCTGAAATTGACAAATATGCCTTGTGCTGTCTCCGGCCGCAGATATATCTCGTTGCGGGAATCCTCCGTGACGCCGGCGTGGGTTCGAAACATGAGGTTGAATTGGCGTATGCCCGTGAAATCGCTCTTGCCGCATTCCGGGCATTTGACACCGTGTTCGCGCATGAAGGCTTCCATTTTGTCGTTGGACCAAGCGTCGACGGCAATTCGCTCTTCGCCCGAAGAATCGGCTCCGGCGTCGAGGCCGCCGTCCGCGATGAACCTCTCGATCAGCTGATCCGCGCGAAACCTGGCCTTGCACGATCGACAATCGACGAGCGGATCCGCGAAGCCGCCGGCGTGACCGGACGCGACCCAGACTTCGCTGTTCATGAGGATGGCGGCATCCAAACCCACATTGAACGGCGACTCTTGAACGAACTTGCGCCACCACGCCCTCTTGACGTTGTTCTTCAACTCCGTCCCCAAAGGCCCGTAATCCCAACTGTTTGCGAGACCGCCGTAGATCTCTGAACCGGGATAGACAAATCCTCTGTTCTTGGACAAGGCGACGACCTTGTCCATCGTGACCCCTGTCTGTTCGGCCTCGTCTCTCTCCTGATTGTCCATGCGGAAATATTACTCCTTTATCTTATCCTCAACGTCTTTGACGGTCTTTTTGATCTCTCCGGCTGCGCTCTTCGCCTTTTTCTTCGTCGCGGTCACGCTCTTTTTTACGGTTTTCGCGGTCTCCTTCGCGCCCTTTTCCGTCGAAGCCTTGATGTCGTCCGCAACATCGTCCTTAACCTCAGAGGCGACGGATTCGGCCTTCTGCGCGCGCTTCTTGGCCTCTTCCCACATCTCGTCCACCGTATCCTTGAAGTCGTCCGCCTTGACGCGCGCGCCGCGCTTGGACTTTCCGATGGCGTCCTTCGTCTTGCTCTTGACGTTGTCGTAAACCGCGCTTCCCTTCTCCTTGAGGGTATCCGCGATGTCGCTGCCCTTCTCCACGACGTCGCCGAAACGATCTTCGGCCTTGCCGCTGATATCGACGACACTGCCGTCGTCCTTGACCAACTCGATCTTGCACTTCGTCCCGAAGGCCGCCGCGGCGCCGACGACG
>JAIRTJ010000190.1 GCA_031254995.1 Eubacteriales Family XIII. Incertae Sedis bacterium | reverse complement strand
TGACTCATATTCGAGAGGAACTCGCTCTTGACGTGTGAAGCCGTCTCCGCGATCTCCTTCGCCTCCGTCAAGCCCGTCACGTCGTGCATGAGAACCAATATGCCGAGAAAATCCGACTTATCGCCGTAAAAAGGAGTAACCATCATCTCGAAATGCGAATCCCCGTGAACGACGTTCTTGCGTTGCGTCTCGCCCTTTTCTGCGGCGACGACCGCATCCATGATATCGGAAGACAATTCCTGAGAGAAATGCCTCGCGCAAATCTCCTTGAAATCCCTCCCGATCAAAATCGTCTGATTCTCGGAATCCACGCCTATGAACGAAGATGCGGCATATGTGCCCAGACGATACTTGCGCGAACGATCGAGCAGAAAGATGATGTCGGGACAGTTGATAAGCAATTGCCTGTTGTATTCCTGCGTCGTCTCGAAATCCGCGCGCATCGCCTTCAGAATGTTCTCCTGCGTCAGCGTGTTCACGCGAAAAGTCTCCATCAACTTTTCATTGACGCGCATTTGACGATGAAGTTTTCGCATCTCGGCTTCGGCGCTATTCAGTTTTTCGAGCAACTCATCGTATTCCTGTTGGGACACGTATCCGCTGTTCGCCATGGTTTCGTCTCCTTTTCGGGCTGTTACAGAACGCAAGCTATGATGGAAAAATTGTGAAAACGGTTTGTCGCCACCCCATCGCGCACGGATGTCGGGCAGATCTCCCCGCCGGCATACGCAAACATGAAGGGAGGGCCGTCACCCAATTTTTCTTTGATCATCAACGCTTCAGTCAAAGGCGCCGCGCCGAAAGTCATGCGGCGCACAATGCAAGACAGGATCAACGTCGCCTGACGATCGGGCACTTCGGCGAGCTTCTCCGTGAATCGCAGAGAGCTGCGCAAAATGTCGTCCATCGTCGGATTGATTATCGTGAAAACGGAATTTTGATACATGAAACCGCGGCAAACCGCATAGCCGTTTTCGTCCAAATAGACGATGGCTCGCACGACAGGGATGCCGTCGTAGTCGTCGCGTTTTTTGAAATCGATGAGTATGGGGACGAATTGCAGACCCTCGTCCAATTTGCCGTTCTTCGCCAAGCCGATGCCTTCGAAATACTCATACGTGGATACGCCGTTGATCTCTTGTACGATATTTTCGAAGCTCTTCGTGATTTCTCCGCCGTATTGCGTCTTGTTGCTGTCATCCACGGATGAAACGATGAAACGCGGATTGATGTTGCCTGCGATGAGCGCAAACGCAATTCGATCTTGCGATGCGGCGCCCTCGCAAAGAGAAGAACAGTTATCGAAAGCGATGGCATCGCTGATCGCGAGCGTGCCGAACAGGGGAACGCCGGGGCAGAGAGCGGAAAACGCTTCCACGTAGGCGTCGCCGGCATTCTCCGGGATGATCGGGGGAAAAGCGATGATCAATTTCGGTTCGGAGGGAAGTTCTCGCGCGGCCTTCTCGAATGCGGCGCGCGTCGGCGAAAGCGCGTCGTTGTTCTTTGGCACATCATCGCTCATGGCGACCGAGAAGAACACATCGTCCGCCGTCATGACGTATACGGTCAATATGAGGATGTCCGCTTCCTCGTTCACCGCTTGCGTCGTCGTTGTCGAGCCGACGCACGGAAACGGAAGGGCTTCGCAAACAGCCTCGTAGACTCCGGATTCAAGATACTCCGGATCGCACATAATGATGCCGAGAGAGTTTTCCATAAGAGGGAAATTTTTGAGTCCGGCTTTTATTTCCTCAGCGGCGATAATCGGATCATTGAGTTCGTAGGTGTGCAATCCAATCGAACGAATCATCATGTTCCCCTTTCTTTTTCGCGACACAAAGATCTGTCGCCTTTGAGCGAAAAAATCCTATGCGGAAAGAAGGGGGACTATCCGAGTTCGTCAAGCGTGTCAGCCGCTCCCCTCCGACTCAAATTATAACACATTCGACCCTCTGAAAAACAGTCCCTTTGCGATTTTAGGGATTTTTTGGGCGAGAACCTCGACCGAAGCCGCAATTCGGGTAGACGCATATCTCGCATTCCAAACACAAGCCGCCCTCGCCGAGCGCAAAGATATCCTCTGCGGCGATCGGATCGTTCGCCGACAAGCGCGGGAGCAGAATGTCGAAAATCGTTCTTTCGCAGTACATGACGCAACCCGGAAGGCCGATCACCGGGATTTTGCGCTCGCCTTTCTTGTAATATGAAAGGAGGAACATGGCGCCTGGGGACACCGGTGCGCCGTAAGTCACGATGTCGGCGCCCGTATTCCTGATAGCGAGAGGCGTTCTGTCGTCGGGATCGACGCTCATGCCGCCCGTGCAGATCACGATATCCGCACCATTTTCGATCATCGAAAGAACGGCTTCGGAGACGGCCGAGGGCTCATCGCCGAGAATGGTATGCTCCGAGATCTCGACGCCGTATTCCGCAAGTTTTTTCTCGACCGCAGGCGTGAAAGCGTCCTCGATTTTTCCTGAAAATACCTCGTTGCCCGTCGTAACGACGCCCGCGCGCTTCAAGACAAACGGAAGCGTTCGCATGAGCGGCGACTCCCCCGACGCGTCCTTCGCGCGCTTCATCTTCGCCTTTTCGATCACCAGCGGGATGACGCGCACCGCGCCTAGGACGTCGCCCTTCCGCACCGGAACGTCGCCGCAACGCGCGGCGATCATGATCTCACCCAAGGCGTTGACCTCGTATAGCCGCCGCGCATCGAGTTTGAACAATCCGTCCTCGTTCGCGACGATCTTGATCTTCCCCTCCTTTGCGGGCGTTGCGGTCATGGATGTCTGCGCGCCCGCGCAGATATCGTACAGTATTTGCGCGGCTTCGTCTTCATGCAACATGTACTCGTTTTGCTCCCATACGTATAGGTTTTCTTTTCCCATCGCAAGCAATGCGGGTATATCCTCTTCACGAACCCTGTGCCCTTTGCGAAACGCGGCGTCCTTGACGACGCCGGGCACGATGCGCGTGATGTCGTGGCAGAGTATATGTCCGACAGCTTCCGAAGTCTTGATCAATTTCATTGCGAATCTCCCATTTGCAAACAATCTTCGTCAAATGCGTCCGACGAGACGCGATATCCCGAACGCTCAAACGTTCGAAATCTTCGCACAGGCGCGAAACTTGCGTCTATCGCGCGCATTCCCCGTCGCGACCCGTCAATATCTCCAATCCGTGCTCCAGATCGGACAGAACCGATTCCAAGTTTTCGCGCGCCGCCTTAGGACTGCCCGGCAGATTGACAATCAGCGTCCGTTTTCGAATCGCGCAAACC
>JAIRTJ010000189.1 GCA_031254995.1 Eubacteriales Family XIII. Incertae Sedis bacterium | reverse complement strand
AGCACGATCTACATCGTCATCAGTCAAGGAACGAAGGCGAAGGAGGTCATGATGCCGA
This sequence comes from Eubacteriales Family XIII. Incertae Sedis bacterium, assembly GCA_031254995.1. Lineage (GTDB taxonomy): Bacteria > Bacillota > Clostridia > Peptostreptococcales > Anaerovoracaceae > JAISGB01. The sequence continues at coordinate 5,257 of JAIRTJ010000189.1, read as the reverse complement.
ATCTCATCGGACTGAGCGAACAGGAGGCGGGCGACGCGCTCGCGAACGCGGGGCTCATTCTCGGCGGCATCGATCGCGATTTCAGCGTCGATTACAAAAAAGATACGGTCATGTGGCAGCAATACAAGAAGGATGCGAAGCTTTCGGAAGGGCAGACCGTGAAGATCAAGATCAGCAACGGGCCGGAGGAGAAGGAACGCGAAGTTCCGATTGCCATAGATTTTTCCGGCGCGCCCGACTCGACCGATGAAAGCGGGACGGCGATTCCATTCAAGCTGACCGTGCAATTCACCGACGGCGACGGGAGTCAGTCCTATCTCTTCAACAACGCCGAACAATTCAAGAGCAACGGTTCCGTGAATATATCCGTAAGGGGAAAGGGCATCGGTCGAGTGGACGTCTATTTTAACGGGGCCTTGAATAAGACGATTCATATCGATTTCAACACGGGTAAGGTGAGTTGATGAGCATTTGATCAGGGGTACGATCATAAAGGGAATCTCGGGATTCTATTACGTCAAGACCGGCGCGGATGTCCGTACCTGCAAGGCTCGCGGCATCTTCAAAAAAGACGGCTCGATTCCCTTGGTCGGCGACGAGGTGACGATAAGAATGCGGGAAGAGGACGAGGGCTTGGTTGAACGAATACTGCCGAGACGAAATGAGTTCGTCCGTCCCCCTATCGCGAACATCGACTTATTCATCGCCGTTGTGGCTTTAGCGAACCCTTCGCCGAACCCCGAGATATTGGATCGCTTTCTCGTGACGGCTGAGGCCGCCGGCGTCAATGCCGTCGTCTGCGTCAACAAGACGGATCTTTCCGGCGGCCGCGACTATATGGAAACCGTCTACGCGCCGATCTATCCCACCGTGTTCGTCAGTGCGAAGACGGGCGAGGGAACGGAGCGTCTGAGATCGCTCATGCATAATCGCCGTGTAGCTTTCGCGGGACCGTCGGGCGTGGGAAAGACATGTCTCATCAAGCGGTTCGTAGCCGACGAGGCCTTGATTACGGGAGAGGTGAGCGAAAGAACGGGTCGGGGGCGGCATACCACGCGCCATGTGGAGATCTTCGACACGGATTTCGGCGCGGCGATCTACGATACGCCGGGATATACGGCTTTCGAAGGGGCGACGAGTCTCGCTGCGGATGCGCGTCTGGACGCGTATTTCCCTGAGATCGGGTTCGCGAGCGAAGGTTGCCGCTTCGACGATTGCAGGCATATGAATGAACCTGGGTGCGCGGTGACCGCAGCCTTGCGCGACGGTCTGATCGCGAAGTCGCGTTACGAGTCCTATGCGAGGTTGCTGTCAGAAACGGAACGACGGACTTCGGAAGAAAGGAGAAGGAAAACAAAGTGACGCAATTATCATTATCCATACTTTCAGCGGATTTTTCCGACTTGCGCAAGACCCTTGAGACGGCGAAGTCCGGAGGTGCGGATTACATTCACATGGATGTGATGGACGGACATTTCGTGCCGAACATCTCCTTCGGTTCGGCGGTGATCGCTTCGCTCGCGGGCAAGACGGAGTTGCCCTTCGACGTGCACCTCATGACCGAGGAGCCGGATGACATCTTGGAACGGTATGTCACCGAAAACACCGAATATATCACGGTGCATTGCGAGGCTTGCCGTCATCTTGATCGCGTCCTGCGCCGAATCAAGTCACTCGGCGCGAAGTGCGGCGTCGCACTGAATCCGGCGACGCATCCGGCTGCGCTGGATTACGTGTTGGACTATGCGGATCAAATACTCGTGATGTCCGTCAATCCGGGTTTCGGCGGACAGTCTTTCATTCCCGGCGTCCTCGACAAGATTCGCTTATACAGCGAAATGCGCTCGGAGAGGGGCTTAAACTTCAAAATCGCCGCGGATGGCGGAATCAATACGGAAAACATGCGAAGCGTCATTGAGGCGGGCGCGGATATTCTCACCGTCGGGTCGGCGGCGGTGAGCGCTCCCGATCCTCTTTCCGCTCTGCGCAAATTTAAGGAGGTCGCCGATGCCTATACCGAATAGAGTCGCATTTTCCGTATTCGGGATTGACATCCTGTGGTACGGCATACTCGTGGCGCTTGGCGTGGCGCTGACCGTCATCGTCACATGCAAACGCGCGCCGAAACATGGCATATCTGCCGATAAATGCCTGAATTACGCCGTTATTATCGTCCTTTGCGGCATGGTAGGCCTGCGCGTCTACTACGTTCTCTTCAATCTGTCCTATTACTCGGAGGATTGGATGCGGGTCTTTCGCGTGAGGGAAGGCGGCCTCGCGATACACGGAGGTCTGATCTTCGGCGTTCTGGCGCTTTTGGTTTGTTGCCGTTTTTGGAAAGATTCCCCATTGAATTTCATGGATCTCGGCTTCGCGTCCGTTCCTCTCGGACAGGCTATCGGACGGTGGGGCAATTACTTCAATTCGGAAGCGCACGGCGGGCCTACGGATCTGCCTTGGGCGATCACGGTGGACGGAATGAAGGTTCACCCGACATTTCTCTACGAATCCATTTGGTGTTTTCTGCTGTTCTTCTTCCTGATTTGGATTGACAATCGCCGGAAGTTCACGGGACAGACATTTTTGCTGTACACGATTCTCTATTCGCTGGAGCGCTTTTTCGTCGAGGGACTTAGGACGGACAGTCTCATGATCGGGTCGTTGCGACAGGCGCAGGTGTTCAGCGTCGTCGCCTTCGTCGGCGGCATCGTCGCCTACGTCATTCTGTATCGGAGATACAAGCGCGGCGAAGCCTTGAAGCGAGTCGACGTTTCGGAGGACGGCTCATGAAACTGGGTATCGTGGGGCTTCCCAATGTCGGGAAGAGCGCTTTGTTCAACGCCATCACGCATGCGGGAGCGGAAACTGCAAACTACCCGTTCTGCACCATTGAACCTAATGTCGGCGTCGTCGCGGTTCCCGATGAGCGGCTGGACGTCCTTCACGAGATGTTTCGCTCCAAGAAAATCATACGCGCGACCGTGGAGTTTTACGACATTGCGGGTCTCGTCAAGGGCGCGTCGAAGGGCGAGGGTTTGGGGAATAAATTCCTCGGTCATGTCAGAGAAGCGGCGGCCATCATTCACACAGTGCGTTGCTTCGACGATGAGAAGGTGGTCCATGTGAACGGAGCGCCGGATCCCATCGCCGACATTGAGGTCGTCAATTTGGAATTGATCTTCTCCGATCTGGAATTGTTGGATCGACGCATCGAAAAGACGCGAAAGGGTTTGAAGGGCGATAAGAGCCTCGGAAAAGAGTTGGATGTCCTGACTTTTCTTAAAGAGGGACTTGAAGCCGGCAAGCCCGCACGGGCTTTGGATTTCAACGACGAGGCGTTTGCGATCGCAAAGCGTTTGGATCTCTTGACGTTCAAGCCCGTCATCTATGTCGCAAACGTGTCGGAGGACGCGGCGGGCGACTTCGAGAATAACGCTTACGTGTCCGCGGTTCGTTCCGTCGCGCAGGCGGAGGGCGCGGGTACTGCGGTTCTGTCCGCGAAGGTCGAGGCGGAATTGGCGGAACTGGATGAAGCGGAGAGGGCGATTTTCATGGAGGAACTCGGCATCGGAGAATCCGGTCTGAATCAACTCATCAGGGCGTCCTATCGGCTTTTGGATCTCATCTCGTTTTTCACGGCGGGCGAACCCGAGGCGCGAGCGTGGACCGTTCGACGCGGAGCGAAGGCTCCCGAAGCTGCCGGCAGGATACACAGTGATTTTGAAAGGGGTTTTATTCGCGCGGAGACCGTTGATTACGCGGATCTGATCTCATGCGGCGGTTTGAGCGCCGCGCGCGAAAAGGGACTTGTTCGTTCGGAGGGCAAGGATTACGTCGTCAAGGACGGGGACGTGATGCATTTCCTGTTCAACGTGTGAGCGAGGCTTTGCGCTCTCGCGCCTATGCGTATTCCTGCGGATATACCTTTGAAAGCCTCTGTCCGAATCGGGTGACGACCTCGTAATTGATCGTGCCTGATTTCTCCGCGATCTCCTCCGCCGTAATGGACAATCCTCCCTGTTCTCCCATCAATATGACCTCGTCATACTCCTGCACGCCCGGGATGTCCGTGACGTCCGCCATGCACTGATCCATGCAGACGGATCCGACGATAGGCGCGTAAGCTCCCCTGACGAGTACGCGTCCCTTGCCCGTGATGGCGCGGGGAAGTCCGTCGGCGTAACCGAGCGGAAGCGTCGCTATGAGGCTTTCCCTGCTCGTGACGAATTTCCTGCCGTAACTGACGGAAAATCCGGGAGGCGTCTTTCGCAGACAGACGATATGCGCCTTTACGCTCATGACGGGGGAAAGAGGGAGACGAGTCTTGTCAATGCGTTCAGACGCGTAAAGCCCGTACAGCGACAGCCCCGGGCGCACGGCTTCAAAATGCGCCTGCGGATAATTGACGATGGCCGCGCTGTTCGCGATGGTGCGGTAGCCCGGCGCGATGCCGAATTCGCGCAATTGCCGTTCGAAGGATAGGAATTTCTCGATCTGCGAGAGGGAGTATGTCGGATCGGGATCCTCCGATGTCGCGAAGTGAGACATCCACCCCTTGATCTTTATATGCGGAAGGTCGTCTATGGCGATGATGGCTTGCAACCCCTCTTCGTCGTCCAAGAATCCAAGGCGACCCATTCCCGTTTCCAAACTGATAAGCGCCTCGACGGTCTCCTTCGGCGCGAATCGCTCCGCGGCCTCGGACAGCAAACGCGCGTCCTCAAAGGAGGTGATCACGGGGATGACGCGCAGATCCAAGAGATCCTTGACGTTCCCTCTCGGCGTCGCTCCGAACAGGACTATGTCCGTGCGTATGCCTGAAGCTCTGAGCTGCACCGCCTCGTTCAGCGTTGCGATGCCGAACGCATCCACACCTTCTTTGACGAGTTCCCACGCTACCTTTACGGCGCCGTGTCCGTAGGCGTCCGCCTTTATCGCCGCGATAATCTCGCTGTCGCCGGCCAACGCTCGGATGGCTCTGTAATTGTTTCGGATCTCGGACAACCTGATCTCAGCCCAGGCCGCTCTCCTTGTCTCATTGCGCATAGTTTTCAACCGCTTTCCGTATCATCTGCCTCGCAAGCGCGAGCAGTTTCCCTTATGCCTGCATCGGTTAGTATACCATAAATTAATGCCGATACTCAAGGGGCTTGCGACCGGGGACGCGCGCGTGCGCGCATTCGATTTCAAACATTGACCCCTCAACATTCGGTATGAGAACGCACATTCTCTACAACATATTGTTGAAACATTCTCG
>JAIRTJ010000152.1 GCA_031254995.1 Eubacteriales Family XIII. Incertae Sedis bacterium | reverse complement strand
ACATCAGCCACGAGGGCGGCAATCTCGAAGATACGCGAAATGAATACAAGGACGACATTCACGTCATGAGTCTCCCTGTCGAATTGGCGCCTGACAAGCCCGTATTCGTCGACATCGCGTTCGAGGAGGGCGTCCCGACGGCCTTGGACGGCAAGCGACTTCCGCCTGCGGAACTGTTGCGCGCGCTGAACGTATTGGGCGGCGAAAACGGGGTCGGAACCATCGACATCGTGGAAAACCGCCTCGTAGGCATGAAATCCAGGGGCGTATACGAGACTCCGGGCGGCACCGTGCTATACAAGGCGCACGCAGCCCTCGAGAAGTTGATTCTCGATCGCGAGACCATGTATTACAAGAATTCGGTTGCGATGAAGTACGCGATGATCGTCTACGACGGTCAATGGTTCACTCCGCTCAGAGAAGCGTTGGACGCCTTCGTAAACGCGGCGTCAAAAGAGGTTACGGGCATCGTGCGCGTGAAGCTGTACAAGGGAAATGTCCTTCCCGTCGCCTCCGAATCCGATTATTCGCTCTTCAGCGAGGAGTTCGCCACATTCGGCGAGGATGAGGTATACAATCAACAGGACGCGGAAGGGTTTATCAACCTGTTCAGCCTGCCAATGAAGATAAGGGCTATACGGGACGAAAAATTGAGACGCGGCGAATGACGGGACGAGACTTTTGCCTCGCACGCGAGGTATTGCGGGTCTCGCGCGGCGAAGACCGCGCGGAATACAGGAGGAATGCATGAAACTTTGGGACGGCAGATTTTCGAAGGAGATGAGCGATTCCACGAGCGAGTGGGCCGCCTCCATAGAGTTTGACAAAAGGCTCTTCCGCGAGGATATCGCGGGAAGCATCGCCCATTGCCGGATGTTGGCGAAACAGGAGATCATATCGGAGAAAGACGCGGCGCTCATAGAATCCGGCCTGCGCGAGATTCTCGATGAAATCGAGGCGGGCGAGGCGGAATTCACCGCGGCGACCGAGGACATCCACATGAGCATCGAAACGCTGTTGATCGAGCGCATCGGCGACGCTGGGAAACGACTCCACACCGCGCGCAGCCGCAACGATCAGATCGCAACGGACATTCGCCTCTACCTGAAGGAAGAGATACTGTCCGCGATCGGCGCCGTGAAAAAACTCTGCAATACGTTGCTGGCGCTGTCCGAAGAGCATACGGAAACCGTAATGCCCGGTTATACGCACCTGCAACGCGCGCAACCGATTTCCCTTGCATTTCATTTAATGGCATATTTCAACATGTTCAGTCGCGACGCGGAACGCTTTTGGAACTGTTACGAACGCACGGATTACATGCCTTTGGGATCCGGAGCCCTCTCCGGCGTCAACTATGACACGGATCGCGCGTTTTTAGCCGACGAACTGGCGTTTGCAAACATATGTCCGAACGCGATGGATGCCGTAAGCGATCGCGATTTCATCATCGAATACATATCGTCCGCCTCCATCTGCATGATGCATCTCTCGCGATTCTGCGAGGAATTGATACTGTGGAGCAGCAGCGAATTCGCGTTCATCGAACAGGACGACGCTTACAGCACGGGCAGCAGCATCATGCCCCAGAAAAAGAACCCCGACGCGGCGGAGCTGATTCGCGGCAAGACCGGTCGCGTTTACGGAGATCTCATCACCGTGCTCACCCTTATGAAGGGTCTGCCGCTCGCCTACAACAAGGACATGCAGGAGGATAAGCCGCCGCTGTTCGACGCGGCGGACACGCTCAAAAGCTGTCTCGTCGTATTCACCGATATGCTCGCGTCCGTCAAAATAGACAAAGATCGCATGGCCGCCGCCGCAAAGACGGGATTCATGAACGCCACGGATGCCGCAGATTATCTGGTCGCTAAGGGCGTACCCTTTCGCGAGTGCCACGAAATCATAGGGAAATTGGTGCTTTGCTGCATCGAGAAAAACACGTCCATCGAGGATCTTCCCCTCTCGGAACTTCAATCGTTTTCGGACAAATTCGAGGAAGACATCTATGAAAGACTCGAGCCATTGGCCTGCATGAACGCGAAACGTTCCGAAGGCTCATCCGCCGTTGATCGCGTAAAGGAACAGATCGAACGCGCGAAAAAACAACTGAAATGACATTTTACGCATCCTTCGACAATTCAAGCAACAGATCGATTTTTTGATCGACGGCGTCCAAGACGCAAGCGTACAGAGCATCGTGATCTCCGCTCTTTATTCCGTTCGCGACCATCTCATTGTAATCCCGATCTTTCAGGCCTAGCGGCGCGATGGGATAACCGTTGCGCACGAGTTCGTACTGCAAGGCCATCACAGCGAGCGTCTCCGTTCGCTCAGAAAAGGGATATATCGCGATGATTCCGTCGTGCATGTCCGCGGCGCGCCGAATGCAATCGCCGCCGTAATCGCGCGCGAACAACTCGCGAAACAGCCGATCCAAAGCGCTCGGAATGTCGGAATAATGCGTCGGCGTATAGTCCAAATGGTAAAGTATGGGGCTGCCCGAACGAAAACGAGGATTCGCGTCGCGCGTCAAAACACCGTATATGCGAACCAATTCCCTCCGATCGAGGGTCACGCCCATATGGAGCATGTCGGCGAAGACGCGCAAAATTCCCCTGAAGGATTCGATCTCGTCATGTTCGCGAAGACTCACGCCCTCCACGATGCCGCCTTGGATGATCCGATTGACGCCCTCGGCCGTCAGCGCGCTGCCATCCAATTTCAGGCTCGTATAGGCGAGATCGAAGAGCGCAAGCGCTTCCTCGTAATCCTTGAGATTCTCGGAAAGCGGCCTCCTCGCGTTCAGAAGATCCTTCTTTTTCTCCGTTTCGGCAAACATGGCTCCCCAACAATTCCTTGGTTTGAAACGACGTATGACGCCCCGGTGCGAACACCGTCGTCCGGGGCGCCGATATCATTCGTCATTCGTCCGATTTCGATCACACCGGATATACTTGATCCTCTGCGTCAAGCAGATCGGAATCGATCTTGTATTTCTGCGCCTGTCTGTACTTGAAAAATTCCACGGCAGGTCCGGGGAACATGGCACCCGTCAGAATATCCTCCGGCTGCTCTATATACTCCGCAAATTGCTTCTTCGACTTCTCCAATTCCGGTTCGATGTCGTCGGCCGGCCTGTGCGTAATGCGATTTTCCTTCTCATCGCCCAATATCTTTTCCGCGACCTCGTCGGTGATGGGAACGGTCGTAGCTCCGTATTTGCCCTTCACCACGTCCTTCACCTCATTCGGCGCCATCTTATAGCGCTCGCCGGTCACGACGTTCAAGACGGCCTGCGTCCCGACGATCTGGCTCGACGGCGTGACCAACGGAGGATAGCCCAAATCCTCGCGTACGGCGGGAACCTCGCGCAACACATCTTCAAACTTGTCCATGGCGTTCGCCTGCTTGAGCTGGGACACCAGATTGGACAACATGCCGCCGGGCACCTGGTAGATCAACGTGTTGATGTCGACGCCCATGAGTTTTGGATCCAACAATCCGGAAGCAATGTATGCCTCCCGAATCGGCTTGAAGTACTCGGAGGCTTTATTCATCTCATCCATATTCAGACCCGTATAAAAATCGTCGCTGTGGTCAAACGCATAGACCAACGGCTCCGTAGACGGTTGGGACGTGCCCTCGGCAAACGGAGACAGGGCTGTGTCGATGATGTCGACGCCCGCCTCGACCGCCTTCATGTAGGTCATGCTGCCCAGGCCGCTCGTCGCGTGCGTATGCAGTTCTAGGGGGATGGATACCTTGCTCTTGATCTCCTTCACGAGATTGTATGTGCCGTAAGGATCGAGCAGGCCTGCCATATCCTTGATGCAAACGGAA
>JAIRTJ010000151.1 GCA_031254995.1 Eubacteriales Family XIII. Incertae Sedis bacterium | reverse complement strand
GACTGCCGACCTACCCCTGCGCCCATGTGATAGACGATCGGCTCATGCGCACGACCCACGTCATTCGCGGCGAAGAATGGATATCCTCGTTGCCCATTCACATCGCCCTGTTTCGCGCGTTGGACTTCGAACCGCCGATCTACTGTCATTCCGCGGTTCTCATGAAAACGGAAGACGGCAAGAAACGAAAACTCTCAAAGCGAAAGGATCCCGAACTCTCGCTCGAGTACTATCGCAGCGAAGGCTATCACCCCGAGGCCGTCACAGAATATCTGCTCACCGTCATCAATTCCAACTTCGAGGAATGGCGAGAGGCCAATCCGGACGCGTCCGTCGACGATTTTGAAATGACGCCGGAGAAGATGAGCGTATCGGGCATTCTCTTTGATTTGGAAAAATTGAGAGATATTAGCAAGAACGTTCTGGCTCGCATCTCCGCGGATGAGTTGGCGATGTTCATGATCTCCTGGGCCGACGAATACAACGCGGACGCGCGCGCCGCGCTGTCGTCCGACCCCTCGTACCTCGCGCGCATACTCGACATCGGTCGCGGCGGCGAAAAACCTCGAAAGGACTTATCCTACGCGCGCCAAATCTTCGACTTTATCGCCTATTTCTACGACGATTTCTTCGAAATTCGAGAACCTTATCCGCCGGAAACGCCGCGCGCCGACATTCCCGCGCTGTTGCGAGGCTATCTGGCGTCATACGATCACGCGGACGACAGGGATGCGTGGTTCGAGAAGATCCGCGCCCTGGCGATCGAAAACGGCTATGCGGCGAAGCCCAAGGATTTCAAAAATGAGCCCGATCGCTACAAGGGACACGTGGGCCATGTCAGCGCCGTCATTCGCGTCGCAGTCGTCGGCAGGGCGAGTTCTCCCGACCTCTACGAGATACAACAGATTCTCGGCGAGGAGCGAGTGCGCGCGCGCATCAGTCGCGCCGCCGAAGGCTGACGAGCCGGCTTCAATCGAAATTCCAGCTGTTCAAATATATCTCCTGATCGGGAGTGAGTTCGTCTATCTCTATGCCCCAAGCGGCCAACTTGTTCGCGGCGACGACGGAATCGATCTCCGAAGACACGTCGATCACGGCATTTCTCAACTTGCCCTTGTTCTCAAGAATGAAGAGCGCGGACAGGAATTGCACGGCGAAGCTCATATCCATGATCTCTGCGGGATGCCCATCCGCAGCGGCGATATTGACGAGACGTCCCTCGGCCATCACATGAATGGTCTTGCCGCCGGGCAGAACGTATGCTTCGATGTTCTTTCGCGCTTCGTACCGCTCGACCGCGCGAGATTCCAGCGCTTCCGCATCCACTTCCGCGTTGAAATGGCCGGCATTCGCCAAGATCGCGCGATTCTTCATGATCGCCATATGCTCCAACGTGATCACCTTGTTGCAACCCGTAGCCGTGACAAAGATATCTCCGAGAGGCGCGGCCTCGATCATCGGCATGACGCTGTACCCGTCCATCCTCGCCTCTATGGCTTTCACAGGATCGATCTCCGTGACGATTACGGACGCCCCTAGCGCGGAAGCTCGCATCGCTATGCCTCGTCCGCACCAACCGTAACCCGCGACGACGACGGTCTTGGACGCGATAATGAGATTCGTATTGCGCAGTATGCTGTCCCATACAGATTGACCTGTACCGTATCGATTGTCGAACAGATGTTTGCACCTCGCGTCGTTCACGGCGACCATGGGAAATTTCAACTTGCCCTCGCGCTCCATCGCCTTGAGACGGATGATGCCCGTGGTGGTTTCCTCGCAACCGCCCCAAACATCTTCCGCGAGATCCGGACGCTTCCCGTGCAACATGCCGACGAGATCGCCGCCGTCGTCGATGACGATATTCGGCTTGTGCTCCAAACACATTTCTATGTGCCTGTAATAGTCCGTTTCGCCGGCCCCGCGGACGGCGAATACACGGATGCCGTCCTCCGCGAGAGCCGCCGCAGTATCGTCCTGCGTGGAGAGAACATTGCTGCCGGTCACGGACATTTCGGCGCCCGCCGATGCCAAAACCTTGCACAGATACGCCGTCTTAGGCTCCAAATGTATGGACAAACTGACCTTGACGCCGTCGAACGGACGACTTCCATGTCTGCCGTATTTTTCCTCCAGCCCGGAGAGCAGGGGCATGTTGTTTTTCACCCATTCGATGCGCTGTCTTCCGGACGGCGCGAGGCCGATATCCTTAATCTCATACTGTTTCATGCGTTTCCTCCGATTTTCGATTTCCTCATGTTTCCGTTTGCTCATCCGTATTGCGCGTCCTGAGCGTCCGCTTTCTCCAACAACAAATCCGCGCCGTGTATGATCAGGTCGGAGAGTTCCAACGTGTTGATCCATTTCGGCGGTATGACCGAAACCCCGTGATACGCGCCCAACGCGTTGCCGATGATCGGCGCGATGCTGTCCGTATTGCCGTTGAAGGTCACAGCAGCGAGAATCGCCCCGTCAAAATCGTCCGCGTATCGGAGCGCCAGAAACACGGCCAGAGCCGTCGCCTCCTCTGCGGTATAGCCCTCGCCGATCTCCTCCATCGCGCGACTCGACGAAAGATTTTCCGAGGCCAACGCGACGGCTTTCTCGATGATCGCCGCGCAATCCTCATGCCCCTTGTGCTCCCGCAATCTGCGCAACGCGCCGTTTACGGATTCCTTTATGCCGCCTCCCGCGAGAATATTCGCGATGAACGCGGCGAAATAGCCCGCGGACAGAATGGCGTCGATATGTCCGTGCGTCAAAGCTCCGCTCTCGGCTCCTATGCGAAACGCCATCTCTTCGTCATTCCAAAAATACATGCCGATGGGCGCGACGCGCATGACGCTGCCGCAACCCTTCGAATTGTTAATGCGGTTTCTCAAGGTTCCGTACTTGTTTTGAATGCTGCCCGCGAGCGCGGTCATGCTCGTCTGTCCGGTTCCTCGCCGAGCGAAGAGCTGTTCCCATTCGAGTATTTCGCCGCGCAACAGAAACTTGTAGTTCTTGTCGGCGAGATTGCCCGTCTGAGTGTAATACCATTTCTGGTATGCGTAAAACAAGCAGGGGATATATGCGTAGACGCCTTTTCGCGCCGCGCGCTCGTCCGCCCAGACGAGACCGTCGACAGTGAAACACGTCATCTGCGTATTGTCGGAAATCAAATCCTTTCCGTCCGCCCTGACGCCGTATCCCTTGGCGTCTGCGGTAGCCCCTCCAAGCAGGCACCCGCGAAAATATGCCTTGCTTATTTTCATCCTCGTATCTCTCCTTAACTTCCCTTAATCCTATGCGAAAACGCGCTTTTGCTACTCCACGGTCACCGACTTCGCGAGGTTTCTCGGTTTGTCGATGTTGCGTTTCTTCAATTTCGCGATATGATAAGCCAAAAGTTGCAACGGTATGACCGCCAAAATCGGCGCGACCTCATCGGCGCACTGCGGGATGAAGATCGTCTCGTCGGACACCTTCGCGATCCGTCGATTGCCCTTCTTCGCGATGCTGACGACGTGAGCCGAACGCGCCTTGATCTCCTCGATATTGGACAGCATCTTCTCATACAGCGCATCCTGCGAGGCGAGGACGAAGAACAGCGTCTGCTTTCGAATCAGCGCGATCGTGCCGTGTTTCAACTCTCCCGCAGCGATGGCGAACGAATTGATGTAGGACACCTCCTTGAGCTTTAAACTCGCCTCGTAAGCCGTCCCCACATCCTGTCCCCGTCCGATGTAGAAGATCTGCTCTTTTATGCAAAAGCGTTCCGCGAGCTCGCGGATCTGATTCTCGGTCTTCAACGTCTCCTCGGCCTTTTGCGGCAGAGCTCTGAGTTCCTCGATCATGCGCCTGTACTCGCTTTCGGGCAGGACGCCCCGTTCCCTCCCCATGTACAGCGCGATGAGATACAGGCATACCAACTGCGTCGTATAGGCTTTCGTGGACGCGACGGCGATCTCGGGCCCCGCCCACGTATAGAATACATCGTCGGATTCGCGCGCCACGGAACTGCCGACGACATTGCAGATCGAAAGGACGCGCGCGCCCTTTCGCTTCGCCTCGCGCAGAGCCTCCAGCGTGTCCAATGTCTCGCCTGATTGGCTGATGCACAGGAAGAGCGTGCGCTCGTTCACGAGCGGATTGCGGTATCGAAATTCCGACGCCAAATCCGTCTCCGTCGGTATGCCCGCAAACCGTTCGATGAGCGCCTTCCCCTGCATACCCGCGTGCGACGCGGTGCCGCAGGCCACGATGTATATTCGGTCGATGGCGTCCAATTCCTTCTTCGTGAGTTCCACGCCGTCCAATTTGATGTCGCCTCGATCATCCAAACGCCGTTCCAACGTCTCGCGAATGCCCTCCGGCTGTTCGCAGATTTCCTTTTTCATGAAATGCTCGTACCCGCCCTTTTCCGCGGCGGCGGCATCCCACGTGACGTGCATGACCTCGCGCCTGACCCGCGTCATGTCCTCGTCGTATATCTTGATGTCGTCAGCGGTAATAATGACGATCTCGTCGTTCTCGATCAAGTATATGTCGCGCGTGTATTTCAACAGCGCCGGAATGTCCGACGCAAGATAATTGCTGTCCTGTCCGATACCGGCGATGAGCGGCGCGTCTTTGCGCACGGCGACGATCTTGTCGGGTTCATCCGCCGCAATCGCGCCGACGGCATATGCGCCGCGCATTCGTTCGACGGCTTTTCGCACGGCCTCGACCAGATCGCCTTTGTAATGCGCTCCGATCAAATGAGCGATGACCTCGGAATCCGTTTCGGATTTGAATTCGATGCGGTGATTTTTTTTCAACTGCGCCTTCAATTCCAAATAGTTCTCGATAATTCCGTTGTGGACGATGGCGATCCGCCCGTCCGCGCTCAGATGGGGGTGCGCATTTTCGCGAATGGGGCTTCCGTGCGTCGCCCAACGCGTATGACCGATGCCCAAATTTCCGTCGAAATCCTGCTTTCCGATCTTCTTTTCCAAATTGGCGATGACGCCGGACTCCTTGCGAACGATGATCTTTCCCTTCGCGTTGAGCGCAATGCCCGCCGAATCGTATCCCCTGTACTCCAAGCTCTTCAATCCGTCAATGATCATATCCTTTGCGCTGTTGTTTCCTACATATCCGACTATTCCGCACATTGTCATTCACCCCGATCTCATGTATTCGATATCGCCGATCTCTCGCGAACGCGAATCGCCTTCGTCCGCGTACCGCAACCGTCGTTTATTCAGCCCAATTTCTTTTCGATGAGGCTCGCCAATTCCCCGGCCGTTCGCTCGAGAGAATCCCTGTCCGCGCCTTCCAACATGACGCGCACCAACGGCTCGGTCCCCGACGCGCGAATCAAAATCCGACCCTCTCCGTCCATCTGCTTCTCCGCTTTCTCTATGGCGATGCATATCTCGGGATCGCTCAGGTATCTGCCTTTGTTCTTGTCAAGGACGCGGGCGTTTTTCAGAACCTGCGGATAGACGCGCATCGCGGACGCGGCTGCCGACGCCGGCAAGCCCGTGTCCCTGATCGCCTCGAGCAGACGCAACGCGGCAAAGATGCCGTCGCCCGTCGTGTTTCGTCGCAAGAATATGACGTGTCCCGACTGCTCGCCGCCCAAAACGCTGCCCGTACTGCGCATCATATCCAAAACGTATCTGTCGCCCACGTCTGCCGTCTGCATATCGATGCCCGCGTCTTTCAGCGCGAGACGAAGCCCGATGTTGCTCATCACGGTAGTCGTAATCAAATTGTTTTTCAGCGTCCCGCAACGTTTCATGTACAGACCGCAGATGCAGAGGATCTTGTCCCCGTCAATGATCGCTCCGGTTTCGTCCGCGGCGATGAGTCGATCCGCGTCGCCGTCAAAGGCCAGTCCAATGTCGGCGCCCGTCTCCAAGACAGCTTCCCTCAGGGTCTCGGGGTGCGTGGATCCGACGTTTGCGTTTATGTTGAGACCGTTCGGATCGCAACCGATGAACACGGTCTCCGCGCCCAATTCCTCGAAGACGATCTGCGCCGCGCGCACGGAAGCTCCGTTCGCGCAATCGACGACGAGCCGCATACCGCGAATATCCGCGCGCATGTCCGCGAGCAGATGATCCGCGTACCGACGCAATGCGTCCTCGGATTGATCGCGCGCGTACCCGACCTCCGCGCCGACGACGCGTCTGTCCGGCGTCGCATCGCGCATGATCATCGTCTCGATCTCATCCTCGTCGGCGTCGTCCAACTTGTATCCGGCGCCGTCGAAAAACTTGATCCCGTTGTATTCGAACGGATTGTGGGAAGCCGAAATCATCGCGCCGAAGTCCGAGCCCAAGGTCGGAACGAGATAGGCGACGGCAGGCGTCGGAATTACCCCGAGCTTTATAACGCGCCCTCCGGCGGACATGATGCCGGCGCTCAAGCTGTCCTCGAGCAAGTCCCCGGATACGCGCGTATCCTTGCCGATCAGAACCGACGGGCAGACTTTCGAGACCTCGCCTCCGAGCGCACAGACGCACGCACGCCCCAAGCGATAGGCCAAATCAGGTGAAAGATCCTCATTTGCCACACCTCTCACGCCGTCGGTTCCGAATAGTTTTCGCATATTTTCCCTCGCTTTTGCATCCTCGAAGATTCGCGGGAAACGCATCGCCTCGACAGTCGCAGGCTTCCGATTTCCGCGAAACGCTCGCCTCTATCGTCGAACACCTGTTCGACTGCCCGCGTTCGTCGCTTCCGTCTCGCCCGCGTTCGTTCCCGCGTCGATCGCGCCGCTCGTGCCGTTCGCGCCGGATGAGTCGTCTTCTTCCTCGGAGCCTTCGATGACGACCTGTGCGCGCGAAGGATTCGATTCCGCACGCTTCAATGGTTTTTCGTATTTGAATTTGATCTCCGCGGACACCGATGTTTCCGCGTAATCATCCTCTCGGAGCTCTATGTAAAGACTCAAATCCTTCTTCTCAAAGGCTTCTATCTGATCCTTGCTCCCGAACACGGTCACGGTGATCTCCGCAGAGCTCAAGTGCGCGGCGTACCCGGATACGGGACCTACGATTTCGATCTCATCCGCTCCGTAGGAAAGATTTTTCGCCACGACGCCCTCGACCTCTATGGTGACGACCGGATTTCGCGAGACGTTCGCCAATTCCACGAAGGACGGCAGATTCAGGATGGGCGTGATGATGGCCGTCTCGCGCAGGCTGCCGATGTTTATGTCGTTCGCGACGATCTCCTTTATGCCGGACAACACACCTGCGGATCCCCTGATGAATATGGTCTCCGGAATATCCTTCTTCGTCACCTCGATGCCCTCGGGCGGCTCGCCGACGAGATTGACGACAAGCGGAACCTCCTTGACCGTGCAGAGCGCGGCCGTCACGTCGATGGTCGTCTGCGACAATCGGAGATTGTAGACGGCCTCGCCGTTATTTTTGACGGGCACGGCGTTCACCGTCAGCGTTCGCTCTTCCTCCCGCAGATCGGCGACGTCCACCTTCGCCTCGATGAACGAGACGCTGTCCACCTGCTCTCGCGTTCCCGCGATCTCGATCTCCTGCGGCGACAGCGACAGGAATCCCGGCTCCGTGTTTTCCGGGAACTTTCCGCTGTAACTGAGGCGAATCGGCTTGAGCGCGGTCACCAAATCCTCGACGACGATGTCTATTCGCTTAGGTCTCACCTCTGTAATTGTGAATTTCTCCGACTCCGCGACGAGCACGTCGACGGAATGCGTCCCCTTGGAAAATCCCTTCAAATTCGCGGTGACGCTGAAATCGCTCGAGTTCAGTTTGGACAATTCCGAACGCTGTCCGCGTACGGCTACATCCACGGTATAGGTCTGCGTCGGGGATACGGTCAAACCGTCGTCCGCAAGAGCATCCAAATTGATCAACTCGACCGGCACATTGCCGATCACTCGATCATCGACGGGGTTGACCGCCGTGATGACGTACGCCCAGATGATGACGGCAGCCGCGATGGATAAGATCAAATTCATCTTGTTATTTTGAAACATTGCGCTTTTCTTTCCCGAAAAAATTCAAAAACGAGAATTTTTTGTTATCCGGTTTCTCACTTAAGTACATATTCAAAATATTCTTTTCCAACGTCTTGACGTCCAAAAACCTCGTCAGATTGCCGTTGAACGCAGATGAAATAATGCCCGTCTCCTCCGAGACGATGATGGCCAACGCGTCTGATACTTCCGTGATGCCGATACCCGCGCGATGCCGCGTCCCGAGTTCCGTGGGCAAATCCTTTTTTTCGGTCAACGGCAGAACGCAGGCGGCGGCGAAGAGCATATCGCCCCTGATGATCGCCGCCCCGTCGTGAAGCGGCGCGCCGACGTAGAAGATGTTTCCCAAGAGCTCCGCGGACAGCTCCGCGTTTACGATGACGCCGGTTTCCGCGTAATCGTTCAGCGCGATCTCCCGTTCCATGATGATGAGCGCGCCCGTCTTGCTGACGGAAAAGCGGTCGACCGCCTTTACGACTGCGGAGACCATCGTCTTGACGTTTTCCTTGTCCATCACCGCGAACTGCGGCCGGATGAATTTGCTCCTGCCGACGTATTCGAGTCCGCGACGCAATTCGGGCTGGAACACGATCACGAGCGCGATCACGCCGAATTGCATGGCGCCTTTGAGTATCCAATTCAGCGCGTTAAGATGCAGGACGCCTGAGAGAAACGTTGCGACGATGAGGATCAGCAACCCCTTGATGAGCTGCTCCGCCCTTGTTTCCCGGATGAATCCGAGTATTTTGTACAACACGAAGGCGATAATGGCGATGTCCGCGACATCCCAAACGCTTATACCCGAAACGAGATTTGTAAAGAATTCTTGCATTTTATCCCCGGCGGCAAGCGCGAATCGTTGCACCCGATCCGCAGTATCCGCGTATCCGTGCCCGCGAACGGCGCGCCCGCTCCGCTCGACGAACCGCTATGCGCGAAACATCGGGCGCGCTCAAACGTCTGTATCGCCGACGCTTGAGGAACGCGCGCAAACCTACAATATACTATACAAAAAAACGCAGGAATTTGCAATTACATATTTGTCTCAAAGCAGGATTTTCAAAAATTTTTTGCGCGCTCGATTTTCAGATACAGAATTTTTGAAAACCGCGCAACGCGATGAGATATTCGATAGCGAGCGGCGACCGAAAACGAACGGCGGCGAACAGCCTTGCCCCTGAGCAATTGCATCTCGCCGCCGCGATCATTCATCATTCGCGCGAAAAGCGTCAAATCTCCGTTTCAAGCAGACCGTAATTCTCGTCGTTTCGCTTGTAGACGACGCCGATCCCGTTCGTCTCCATGTTCAAAAACACGAAGAATGTATGTTGAAGCAGTTCCATCTGCAAGATCGCCTCTTCCGTAGACATGGGGAGCAATTCGAATTTCTTTCGTCTGGCGATGATCAAGTCGCGCTCCTGCTCGTCGCTCGCGTCAGGAAGGTCGTCAAACAAGATGGCCTTGTTGTCCTTGTGACGTTTGATGAGCTTGCTCTTGTATTTGGACATTTGGCCGGACAGTTTGTCCACCACCCGATCGACGCCGCTGTAGATGTCGTTTGTCGTATCCTCCGCGCGAAACATGGTGCCCTTGGCGTTTATGGTAGCCTCGATCTTCTGCCTGCCTTTCTCCAAGGAGAGCGTTATATTCGATACGATGTCGTCCGAAAAATATTTGCTTAACTTCGCGAACTTCGATTCGATCGTATCTCGAAGGTGGTCGCTTGCGTTGAAATTTTTACCCGTAATGATCACTTTCATTGATTGCCTTCCTTTCCGCCGGCGACGATCGCTCGACGACCGACATGAATGTTCATGCGCTTCCTCTATTAATATAACATATTCGGATTTGATTTTTTCGCGCGAGCGAAAATTTCATTAAAAATTCATCATCGGCGGATGGGTAAGCCTGTTTGAGCGCTTCCAGTACCTGCGCGGCACCGAGGATTTATACTGCGATATCGCCCTGGAGGAGCCGGAGATGTTCCAGATGATGGACATGGTGATGGGCTTTATGCGCAGCTATGTGGATG
>JAIRTJ010000010.1 GCA_031254995.1 Eubacteriales Family XIII. Incertae Sedis bacterium | reverse complement strand
CGAGCCGGTCCCGAGTCGCCGCGCTCGGCAATCGAGCGAGCCGCGAAGCGCTGTTCCCGCACTCTACAATTGCGGCAGACTGTCAAATCCCGGTTTTAATTCCGCATCGGTAGGAACATGATCGGACATCGTTCCGTCCAAATACGAGCTGTAAGCCGTCATATCGAAATAGCCGGTGCCGGTCAACCCGAACAGGATGGTCTTGGCCTCGCCGCTTTCCTTGCACGCGAGAGCCTCGTCCATCGCGACGCGGATAGCGTGAGCGGATTCAGGAGCGGGCAGGATGGTCTCATGCTTCGCGAAAAACTGCGCCGCTTCGAATACGGGAGTCTGCTCTGCGGATTTCGCTTCCATGTATCCGTCATGATAGAGCTTCGACAATATGGGAGACATGCCGTGATACCGCAATCCTCCCGCATGATTTGCCGAGGGCTTGAATCCGCAGCCCAAGGTGTACATCTTCGCCAAGGGCGTCGTCTTTGCCGCGTCGCAGAAATCGTAGGCGTATTTGCCCCTCGTGAACGACGGACAAGACGCCGGTTCGACGGCGACGATGCGCGGGTCTGCTTTCCCCGTCAGTTTGTCTCGCATAAAGGGCGCGACAAGTCCGCCCAGATTGGAACCGCCGCCGGCGCATCCGATGACGATATCGGGATATTCGTCTATGAGTTCCATCGCGGCGGCTGACTCCAGGCCGATGACGGACTGGTGGAGCAATACCTGATTGAGCACGGATCCCAAGACGTATTTATATCCCTCGGTGGTCACGGCAACCTCGATTGCTTCGGAGATCGCAATGCCGAGACTTCCGCTGTTGCCCGGATCCTCGGCCAATATCGCGCGGCCGGAATTCGTGGTATCGGACGGACTCGCGTGAACCTTCGCGTCGAAAGTCTCCATGATCGCCTTCCGGAAAGGCTTCTGATTGAAAGAAACCTTGACCATGTACACGATGAGATCCAAGCCGAAATACGAGGAGGCTTCGGCCATGGCCGTCCCCCATTGACCCGCGCCCGTCTCCGTGGTCAGCCCCTTCAAACCCTCATCCTTCGCGTAATATGCCTGAGCGACGGCCGAATTGAGCTTGTGGCTGCCCGACGTGTTATTGCCCTCGAATTTGTAATAGATCTTCGCGGGCGTGCCCAACTGTTTTTCCAGATTATACGCTCGGCAGAGGGGCGACGGCCTGTAAATGCGATACACGTCGAGAACCTCTTCCGGTATATCGAAATAGCGGGTACTGTCGTCCAATTCCTGTCGCGCGAGCTTTTTGCAGAAAACGGGATACAGTTCCTCCTCGGTGACGGGCTTGCCCGTTCCCGGATTGAGCAAGGGATCCGGACGATCCTTCATATCGGCCCGGATATTATACCATTGTTTCGGTATTTGGCTCTCCTCGAGATAGATGCGATGGGGGATGTTGTTTTTTGAAATGCTCATTTTGTCCTTCCTTTCTCACCTCGGGAATCCCGCAGGAACGCTGCGCGCTCCGCAAATTCCCTCCGTGCATTCCTCGCCCGACATCTCTCAGGATCGCCGGACAATAAAAAAACTTCTGCTCCAACAATATGCTGGGACAAAAGTCTCGACTTCTGCGGTACCACCCGGCTTGACGTATCAACGTCCGCTCATTCCGCGTACATCCTTATACGCGCTCCCTTGATAACGGGCGGAGATCCCGTCAGACTCTACTCGGCGAATCGCCTTTCGTTCTGCCCTCCTAAGTCCATTCGACTCGGCCCCTCATACCGCGCTCCCACCGACGGCGGCTCTCTGCAAATCAGGATTCCAAGCCTACTAATCTCAATCACAGGTTTGGCTCGTTATTCGATTAAATACAGAGTACACCGTTTTTTTCGGAATGTCAAACACTTTTTTGCAGAGGGCTTTTTTAACTTTTTTGGGCTTTTTTACAAAGAGCGACGCAAAGGACGGTGTAAGGTATTTATTTATAATGGATATTTCCCATTGACACGGCCCGCGCGCGTAAAGTATACTTTCTTTTACAGGATAAATGCAATGATGGAGTCCGTCCTTCCGAGAAAACGTCCAGAGAGCCGGCGGCAGCTGCGAGCCGGTACGCAAGGAAGAAGGATCTCTCGCTCCGGAGCAGATTTTCCGAACGCTTGGACAAGGGGCAAACCCTTGCGCGGATCGAACGCGCGCAAGCGAGACCGTCGCGCCATGCGCTTGGGTGCGGCGACGCTCAGCGCCGCGACTAAGGCGGGCAAGTAGGGAAATTCGGGTGGTTCCGTTATCACAACCGAGGATTTGTCGGAATCCGATGAGCGACCGATTCATGATCGGTAAACAGGGTGGTACCGCGGTAATATTCGTCCCTGAAGTTCAGGCTTCGGGGATTTTTCTATATAAAATGCCCGAAAAGAGCTCTCGTCTCGATGCGAGGCGGCGAATGCGGCGAGGCGAATCGGGCGACGCGACCCAAAACGACTCCGCCGGAATTCTTCCGAACCGCGCGTTGCGGACGACGTATCTTTTACAGGAGGTATGACGATGAAAGACAAGGACAAGAGGCAAACGGGATTCGCGAATGTCAAGATATTCGACACGACGTTACGTGACGGCGAACAGTCGCCGGGCATGAGCATGAATCTCAAAGAAAAGATTGAAATGGCAAAGCAACTCGAGCGCATGGGAGTTGACATCATCGAAGCGGGATTCGCGATATCGTCGCCCGGGGATTTCGTCTCCGTTCAAACGATCGCAAGCACGCTGAAGAACTGCACCGTCGCGGGTTTGGCGAGGGCGGCGGTTAAGGATATCGACAAGGCGTGGGAGGCTCTGAAAGAAGCGGAAGACCCGCGCATACATATTTTCCTCGCAACGTCGCCGCTGCATATGGAATACAAGCTTCGCATGACGCCTGATCAGGTATACGAACAGGCTGCGGCGATGACCGCTTACGCGAAAAAATACTGCGCCAATGTGGAATTTTCGGCGGAGGACGCCACGCGCAGCGATATCGGATTTCTGGCGAAGGTCATCGAGGGCGTGATCGCCGCGGGCGCGACCGCGGTCAATCTTCCCGATACGGTAGGATACACGACGCCCGAGGAAAATTATCGCTTCTTTATGAACATTCGGGAGAAGGCGCCCTCATTGAACAAGATCGTCATATCCGCGCATTGCCACAACGATCTGGGACTCGGCGTCGCAAACAGCCTCGCGGCTATTCGCGCGGGCGTCACGCAGGTGGAATGCACGATCAACGGCATCGGCGAACGCGCGGGCAACGCGGCGATGGAAGAGATCGTAATGGCGCTCTACGTGCGAAAAGAGGAGTACCGAGCGGAAACGAACATAATAACGACGGAGATCGCGCGCTCGTCAAACCTGCTGACACGCATCACGGGCGTAAAGGTGCAACCGAACAAGGCCATAGTCGGGGAAAACGCTTTCGCTCACGAAGCGGGCATCCATCAGCACGGAGTCATGCAAAATCCGTTGACCTACGAGATCATGACTCCCGCTTCGATCGGATTGAAGGAAAGCAATCTCGTACTCGGAAAGCATTCAGGCAAGCACGCTTTCGGGCAACGCGTCGAGAGTCTTGGTTACACGCTCTCGGAATCCGAGATGATCACGGCCTTTGAAAAGTTCAAGGTACTTGCCGATAAAAAGAAACAGGTTTATGATAAGGATATCGAGGCCATCGTCGCGAAGGAATCCGTACAGGTTCCCAAGACCTTTGCGCTCAAGAACTTCGTCATCAACAGCGGCAATACCATCACCTCCACAGCCGCAATCGCGTTGATGCGGGGAAATCGACAGTTCGAACGCGTCGCGGGAGGCGACGGCCCGTTGGACGCGGCGTTCAAAGCCATAAACAAGATCGTCGGCATGAATCTCAGCCTCGAGGATTACAAGCTCAACGCCGTAACGGAGGGCGAGGACGCCATGGGCGACGCTTTGGTACTCGTCAAGAGCGAGAAAAGCAACGTCTATTCGGGCAGAGGATTGTCCACGGATATAACG
This sequence comes from Eubacteriales Family XIII. Incertae Sedis bacterium, assembly GCA_031254995.1. Classification (GTDB taxonomy): domain Bacteria; phylum Bacillota; class Clostridia; order Peptostreptococcales; family Anaerovoracaceae; genus JAISGB01. The sequence goes on along the minus strand of JAIRTJ010000010.1, from coordinate 11,805 downwards.
GAAGCGAGCATCAACGCCTACATCAACGCCGTGAACAAGATGTATTATGCGGAAGGCCGTTGCAAATCGGACGAATAGGAGGAAAATATGGCGATCATCATTCGGCCTAAGGCCGAAAAATCGAAGGACGAAAAACCCGTCAACGCGGAGGACCGGCAGCCCAAGCTCAAGCATTCGAAAAAACCGCCCATGACCATGACGCAGAAAATTCTCGCGGCGCACGCGGGACTGGATTTCGTCAAGCCGGGGCAATTCATCGAAGCGAATCTCGACGCGGCGTTGGCCAACGATATCACAGGGCCGGTCGCCATCCGAGAATTCGAGCGAATGGGCGCGAAACGGGTATTTGACAATACGAAGATCATGTTGGTGCCCGACCATTTCACTCCGAACAAGGACATCAAGGCCGCAGAGCAGGCAAAAGAATTGCGGGATTTCGCAAAAAAGCAAGGCATCGTCAACTATTTCGAGGTCGGCGTCATGGGGATCGAACACGCGCTCTTGCCGGAACAAGGCCTTGTCGCGGCGGGCGATGTCGTCATCGGCGCGGATTCCCACACCTGTACCTACGGAGCTTTGGGCGCGTTTGCCACGGGAATCGGAAGCACGGATATGGCAGCAGGCATGGTCACGGGGAAAGCATGGTTTAAAGTCCCGTCCGCAATCCGCTTCGAGCTGACGGGGAAACCCGGCAAATGGGTGAGCGGCAAGGATGTCATTCTCCATATCATCGGGAAGATCGGCGTGGACGGCGCGCTCTACAAATCCATGGAATTCACCGGGAGCGGATTGGAAAATCTCTCGATGGACGACCGTTTCGCAATGGCGAACATGGCCATCGAGGCCGGCGCAAAGAACGGCATATTCCCGGTTGACGACAAGACGCGCGCCTATATGCGGGCGCATCGTTCCAAGACCGCGGAAAAACACGCGCATACCTATGTCGCGGACTCCGGCGCGGAGTACGAAAACGTCTTCGAAATCGACCTTTCGAGAATCAAGCCCACCGTTTCGTTCCCGCATCTGCCGGACAACACGAGGACTGCGGACAAGGCCGGAAATGTGAAGATCGACCAGGTCGTCATCGGTTCCTGCACGAACGGCAGATTGGAGGATATGGCCGTCGCGGCGAAGATCCTCAAACGGCGTCGCGTCGCGGACGGCGTGCGTTGCATCATCATTCCGGCGACTCAAAGGGTCTATCTCGACTGTGTGCAACTCGGCTACGCGGAGACGTTCATCAAGGCCGGCGCGGTGTTTTCGACTCCGACATGCGGACCCTGTCTCGGGGGGCATATGGGAATATTGGCCGCAGGCGAGCGCGCCGTGTCCACCACAAATCGAAATTTCGTGGGCAGAATGGGACATACGGATTCGGAAGTCTATCTGGCGAGTCCCGCTGTGGCGGCGGCCTCCGCTGTCATGGGAAAAATCGTCGATCCGGAAAAACTCCTCGCGCGCAAACGCCTGTCGCCCGGCGTGCCTTTTGCGCGAACAACCGATAACGGCACATCGCAAAAAAAACAAAAAGGAGTGCAAAATGGGAAAAGCATATAAATATGGAGAGAATGTCGATACGGACGTCATTATTCCCGCAAGATATCTGAACATAGCCGATCCTAAGGAGCTGTCGCTCCACGCGATGGAGGACATCGACAAGGACTTTGCGAAGACCGTAAAGAGAGGTGACGTCATCGTCGCAGGAAAAAATTTCGGTTCCGGTTCCTCCAGGGAGCATGCGCCCTTGGTTTTGAAAACGGTCGGCATCAAAGCCGTCATAGCGCCCACCTTCGCCCGAATATTTTACAGGAACGCTTTCAATATCGGCTTGCCCATATTGGAATCGCGCGAAGCATCGGAAAAAATCGACGCGGGCGACGAGATCGACGTAAATTTCAAAACGGGACGCATACGCAACAAAACGAAAAAAGAGACGTACCAGGCCGAGCCGTTTCCCGAATTCATGTCTTCGCTCATCGAAAAAGGCGGCCTCGTCAACTATGTAAAGGAGAAAAAGCTGTGAAATACGATATCGCGGTGACGGCGGGCGACGGCATAGGCCCCGAGGTGACGGACGAGGCCGTAAAGGTCTTAAATCGCATAGGCGAAAGATTCGGCCATGTGTTCCGATACGACCGCAAACTCGTCGGCGGCGCGGCAATCGACAGTACGGGGAATCCCCTGCCGGATGAAACCGTCGACGCCTGTAAGCGAAGCGACGCGACGCTGTTCGGCGCGGTCGGCGGTCCTGCTTGGGACGGTTTGCGCGGAGAATTGAGACCGGAACAGGCAATCCTGCGCCTGCGCAAGGAATTGGGGCTGTACGCAAATCTGCGTCCCGCCATCGTCTTCGAGGAGCTATCCGACGCCTCACCGCTGAAATATGAATTGCTTGAAGAAGGTCTGGACATTCTCATCGTGCGGGAGCTGACCGGAGGCATCTATTTCGGGCCTAAGGGGACGGCGGAAATCGAAAACGGACGGACGAAGGACGGCATCCTCTCCGCGTGCATAGACGAAGGAAATATGCGGCCGGCGGACGGGCGAGCGGCCTACGATACGGAGTTCTATACGGAAAGCGAGATCCGCAGAATCGGCGTCACGGCTTTCGCTATGGCGCGCAAACGGCGGAATAAAGTCGTGAGCGTGGATAAATCCAACGTATTGGAAACGTCACGCCTGTGGCGAGAGATCATGGAATCCCTGCACGAGGAATATCCCGATGTGAAATTGGAGCACATGTATGCGGACAACGCCGCCATGCAACTCATACGCGATCCCAACCAATTCGATGTGATCGTCACGAGCAACATGTTCGGCGACATCCTCTCGGATGAGGCGAGTCAGATTACGGGTTCCATCGGCATGTTGCCCTCCGCGAGTCTGGGCGATGGGAATTTCGGATTGTATGAGCCGATTCACGGATCCGCGCCCGATATCGCGGGAAAGGATCTGGCAAATCCCATCGCGTCTATTCTGTCCGCGGCCATGTTGTTGCGATATTCCCTGTCGCTAGCGGACGAGGCAAACGCCGCGGAAGCGGCGGTTTCAAAATTTCTCAAAAAAGGGTTTCGTACGCCGGATATATGCGCGGATTGGTCGGTGCGCGTCGGTACGCGAGAAGCGGGAGATTTGATCGCCGACTTTATTTGAAGAATGATTGAGGATCCAACGTACCGGACGCGCTTGCGCGACCGTCGTCTCGCGGGATCCGAGAAAGGAGCGCTGCAATGGAAAGGTCTGTTATCGCAACGAAGAACGCCCCCGCGGCTATAGGCCCTTACGCCCAAGCAAATCGCGTCGGCGACCTGATCTTCACCTCGGGACAAATACCGCTCGACCCCGCTACGGGGGATATCGTCGGAGATACGATCGAAGCGCAGACGAGACAAGTCCTGAAAAATCTGCGCGCCGTCATCGGAGAAGAAAACGGCGGACTCGACCGCGTCGTAAAGACCACCGTATTCCTTCGCGATATGAACGATTTCGCGAAGATGAACGAAGTCTATTCCTCATTTTTCACGGGGTCAAAAAATCTGCCGTCGCGGACGACGGCGGAAGTCGCGCGGCTGCCGAAGGACGTGTTTGTGGAGATCGAAGCCATCGCGACGGTGCGATGAGACGAGGAGGGAACCGATGAAAGATATATTCAGACATACGTTGTCCGACATCAAGCCATACGTGCAGGGTAAGCCCGCAGAAGCGGCGCAACGGGAGTTCGGCCTTGAGCGGATCGAAAAATTGGCGTCCAACGAAAATCAATTCGGCCCCTCACCCAAGGCCGTGGCGGCCATAAAAGAGGAATTGGATCTTTTGAATTTCTATCCGGAAGGGCATCCCTTTGATCTGATCGAAAAGCTCTCGGAAAAAACGGGCTTGGCGCCGGAGTGTTTTTCGGTGGGAAACGGCGGCGAATCGCTCATTTGGTATATCTCCATGGTTTTGCTGGACGAGGGAGACGAGATCGTTACGGCTGCGCCGACATTTGACATCTATCGACTTTCCGCGAGCTATCTCGGCGCGAAGACGATTGCCGTTCCGCTGAAGGACGCGGCCTACGACATCGACGCAATGCTCGCGCAGATCGGCCCGCGCACGAAGATATTCTGGTTGGCGAATCCAAACAATCCGACCGGGCATATCGCAAATCGCGAACAGTTGCGCGCCGTCGTGAGTCGTATCCCTGAGGATGTCGTTCTCGTCATGGACGAGGCGTATTACGATTTTGCCGCGCTGAAAGAGGACTATCCCTCGGACAGCGTCTCTCTATTGAAAGATCGCGACAATGCAATCATCCTGAGATCTTTCTCAAAGGTATACGGGCTCGCGGGGCTTCGCATCGGATATCTCATGACGTCGCCCGAGCTTGCGGCTAAGATCAACGCGATCAAGCTCACTTTCGGCGTCAATCGCCTCGCGCAGGCCGGCGCCAAGGCCGCTCTCGACGACGACGAATACCTGCGTTCGACCGTCCTTCGCAATAAGGAGTCCGTCGATTTTTTGGAATCTTGGTTCCGCGCAAAGGGTTGGGATTTCTTTCCCTCATACGCGAATTTCTGTTGGGTGAATTGCGGAGAGGATTCCCGCCTCATTTTTGAGGCGTTGCAACGCAAGGGCGTCATCATCAGACCCGGTTTTTTGTGGGGTTGGGACACTTGGTTGCGCGTGAGCGCGGGAACGGAGGAGCAGATGCGATTCTTTGCGGAGAAAACCGACGAAATATTGTCTGAATTGCATGAATAGCCCTTTTGAGGATTTATATTGAAAATTGTCCGCTCTTCGGCGCAAATCGCCTTGATTATGGCTTTGCTCACCTTGATATCCAAGATACTCGGATTCATCAGGGAGATGTTCATGGCCAATTATTACGGGACCTCCTACATCGCGGATACCTTGAATATCGCGTCAAACATTCCCGGCATGATATTCGCGGGGATACTGGGCGCGACCGCCACTTCGTTCATCCCCGTGTTTTCGAAGACGATGGAGAGTCGGGGTGTGCGCGACGCAAATCTCTTTACAAGCAGACTTATCAATATCTTGATTTGCGTGTCCGTCGTTTCGTCATTGGTCGGCATCCTGTTTTCGCGACAGCTCGTGACGATCTTTACCATGCCTGACACCGATGCATTTCCCGCGTTTGCGGATACGTTCGGCGAAAAGGCGCATTGGCTGTTGACGCACGCGGGTCTGTATCTGACCCACGGATGGACGGGCGAAAAAGCGGCTCTCGCGACATTCTTCGTGAAGGTGACGTTTTCATTCTGCCTGTTTTCGACCGTGGGAGGCATTTTGGAATCCTATTTGAAATACAAGAATATCTTCATTGCGCCGATCTTTGCGGGATATCTGATCAATCTCGCGGCAATATGCTTCGTCTTTGTCGCCGTGCGGACGCAGGATCCGCGTCTGCTCGTGTTCGGAATGTTCATCGGGAATGCCATACGGACGGCGGCGCTCTGCGTTCTTGCGAAGAAGGAGGGGTTTAAATACAGCTTGGATTTTCGCATGACGGATACCGTGCGCCGAATTTTCTCATTGGCGATGCCCGTATTCTTGGGTTCCACCGCAGGCTCCATCAATCTGTTCGTCAACAAGGCTCTCGCGAGCGGACTGCCGACCGGCAGGGTGGCCGCCCTCAATTACGCGGAATTGCTGATTTCGCTGATCACGGGACTTACGGCAACCGTCGTCGGGACGATATTGTATCCCAAGATGGCGCAGGCGTATTCCCTCGCCGACGAAAAGCGTTTTGCGGAGATATTCTCATCGGGACTGGCCGTCATCATCCTCATCGGCGCGCCGTTCACCTTGGGCGCGTTGCTCTACAGCGAGATAACGGTGCAGATCGTCTTTGAACGGGGCGCTTTCGGATTTGCGTCCACGGTTCTCACTGCCGACGCCTTTTTCTTCTACGCGGTCGGTATGCTCGCTTCGATGGTTCAGGGATTTTTGACATCCGCGCTTTACAGCAGACACAACGCGAAAACGCCATTGGTCGTCTCCGCTTTTGCGGTAATCGTCAACGCAACGGCGAATCTGTTGCTCATTCACAGCATGAAACACGGCGGTCTCGCGTTGGGATGGAGCTTGGCCGCGATATTCAGCGCCGTATTGTTGATATTCGCGATTAGGCGACGAAATCCGAGCGCATTGGGAGGATCTTTCGTGAAATACAGCGCGCTGATCTGCATTCTCTCCGCAATCGCCGTCGGCGTCGCATATTTGTTTTTCCTCGTCGTCGGAACGCTCTTCGCGAGCAACGGGTGGGTATTGCCTCGCATGATCCACCTCGGCGCAACCGTCCTGTTGACCTCGGGAATCTATCTGTTGTTGTTGAAAATCTTTCGCGTGCGCGAGTTGAATCATCTGCGTGACATGCTAAAAATGTCATAAATTTTACTATTCGGTAATTTTCGGAAGCGGCGAGCCGTTCTCGCCCGAGAGTCGTGTTTTTTAGCGTTTATCGAGATCTCGTCTCTTCAACCAAATCATCGAGCCGCACATCTCGCATTTCAGGCGAAAATCCATACCCTCCCGCATGATTTCAAAATTTGCGCCGCCGCAGGGATGTTTTTTTTTCAATTCCACTCTGTCGCCGACATGCAAATCCATCTATTCGATCACATCCGTCCCCATGAGGCCTCTCAGAGCTTCAGGGATGCGCACGGAGCCGTCAGCCTGCTGATAATTCTCGAGGATGGCCGCGACGGTGCGCCCCACCGCAAGCCCGGAGCCGTTGAGCGTATGGACGTATTCGGGCTTTTCTCCCGCTGAGCGCCGAAAGCGTATTCCGGCTCGTCGCGCCTGAAAATCCTCGAAATTGCTGCAAGAGCTGATCTCCACATAGCGGCCGTAGCTGGGCATCCACACCTCTATGTCGTAGGTCATCGCCGCGGAAAATCCGAGATCGCCCGTTGACAGCATGACGACGCGATATGGGATCTCCAACGCCTTCAGCACATTTTCGGCAGCCTCAAGCAACGATTCCAACTCGGCGTATGAATCCTCCGGTTTCGTGAATTTTACCAATTCCACCTTGTTGAACTGGTGTACGCGGATGAGTCCTCGCGTATCGCGACCCGCAGAGCCGGCTTCTTTCCTGAAACACGGCGTGTACGCCGCATAGTACATGGGCAGATCGGCGCCGTTCAATATCTCGTCGCGCAAGAGGTTTGTGAGCGGCACCTCGGCTGTGGGAATCAAAAAAAAGTCCTTCGCGGGCAGATGAAACATGTCGTCTTCGAATTTGGGGAGTTGTCCCGTTCCGATCATCGCATCGCGATTGACCATGAAAGGAGGCAGGATCTCCGTATAGCCGTGTTTTTGCGTGTGGAGTTCCAACATGAAGTTGATTACGGAACGTTCCAATCGCGCGCCGAGTCCCTTTCCGAGCGAAAACCTCGATCCCGCAATCTTCGCGGCTCGCTCGAAATCCAAGATATCCAATTCCGTTCCGAGATCCCAATGAGCCTTTTCTTCAAAGTCGAACTTTTCGGGTTCGCCGACTCTGCGAATTTCCCGATTGTCGCCGTCGTCCGCGCCGATGGGCACGTCCGCGTGGGGAATATTCGGTACGTTCAGGAGCGCATCGTTCAATTTCTCCTCGGTTTCGGCGACCAAGCTGTGTTTCGTCTTGATTTCCTCGGAGAGTTCCTTCAATTCCTCGAGCAATTCGCTCACGTCACGTCCGTCTTTCTTCAGGATAGGTATGCCCTTTGATGCGACGTTTTGCCGATTTTTCAATTTTTCGACTTCCGCGAGCAATTCTCGCCGTTCCGATTCCAACGCCCTGACGCGCGGCAATCCGAAATCGCCGTGTCCTCTCGATTTCACCGCGGCTCTCACCGCGTCGTACTCTTCTCTGACTTTTCTTCGGTCCAGCATATTACTCCCCGTCTTCCTTTCCGTTTCGCATGTTTCTATCCTAAACGACCGGCGTGCCGCTGTCAATACGTCGCGTCGCTGACGCTTCCGACTCGGCTCGCGACTCAATCCTCGTCGGACAGGAGGCGTTCGTACTGCGCAGGATTTGCGCGCGCGGCGATGCGAATGTAGTTAAAGAGGTATTGTTGCGCGATGCCGCCGTATTCGCCGAAGTTGCGCGCCGCGCAATCCCTCATCGCCGAGACGTTTTTCTCCCCCATGCCGTAGAGTTTGCTCATGACGCGTCGCACCCAGACGTCAATGGGAAATATCTCCGTTTTTTTCATGGAAAAGAGCATGACGCAATTCGCGACCTTGGGTCCGACTCCGGGCAGGGACAGCAGGTATTCTTCCATCTTCTCGGAGGGCATTTGTTCGCCGGTCTCCAAGAACGCGCCGCCGTCATACGCTATCCTTCGCGCGGTCTCCGCGATGTAGCGCGCGCGATATCCGAGTCTGCAATCGGCCAAATCATCCTCTCGCAACACGGACAGTCGCTCAACGGAAGGAAACGCGCAGACGATCCTGCCCTTGCGCGTCCCGATGCGTTTGCCGTGTTCGGCGCAGAGCTGTTCTATGCAGGACTTGATCCTCGGTATGTTGTTGTTTTGGGAGATGATAAAGGATATGAGCGTCTCCCATTTGTTTTGATTCAGTATGCGGATGCCGGGAGATGTCTTGATCGCTCGCCTCATCACGGGATCTTCCGTCGAGAGAAGTCTTTTTATTGCGCCGTAATCGCGATCGAGATCGAGGTAATTCCTCCAAAACTTTTCCCGCAACGATGGGGCTTCCGTGAGATGATTGCTCCATATCGCGACGGTTCCCGCTTTCGCATCGCCGCGCTCATCATTGCGGCGAAACGAGATATTTGCGAACGCGCCTTCCGCGACGCCGCTGTAGCTGCCGTCCGCTTCCTTATTCCACCGAAAGCATTGGCCGCAATCGAAGATGTCGTCGAGGTCGAAATCCCTCACGTTTTCAAAGACCTGTTTGACCAAATCACTCGACATATCCGCTCCTGTGTTCAAACGATCACTCAACCCAAACCAATCCTCGCACTTCAACATTTACCGACAGGATATTCAGAGACGTGATCCTGCCTACTTCCTCCGAAATCAATTGTTGCAAGCGTCGCGACACATTCGATATGCGGCAACCGAAGCGCAGAACGACACCGATCTCGATGATGACGCCATGCTTCCTGTTCTTGATGAAGATCAGCGGAACGGAGTCCGCGTCGGGCACATTCTCTGTCGCCAAGAGGATGATGTCCCCGATGGCCTTGTCCGAGATGGTATACTTGCCCAGGTAGCTGAAGGTCGGTCGCACCACGGAACGCTCCGCCGATGAATTCAGACCGTCCAATAGGTCGTCGCGGATGTCTTTGATCATCCGAAACGGATGAATGAAGTACCCCGAGAAATCCTTCTTGATTTGGAATGTTGGCGCAGGTATGATATGTTTTCCCATATCGTGTCGTTGCTTGTGCGCCGTTGCGCGTTCCTTGGCCGTCGTGAGACTTTCGATGGCCACGCGTTCGGAGACGCGCGGGAGCTCGAGCCTTTCCGCGATCTGATTGACCATCTTGTCGGATGTGCCGAGGATCAATACGGACTCCGGATTGACTTCGCGTATCTTCTTCATCACTTCATCGCGACGCTTTTCATCCTTGAACAAGGCGGTCTTGATCGCCCGAATCTTGGTCTCCTGCCGTTTCGCGGAAACGCCCGCGAGGATGCGACCTCGTTCGATAAACAGTCCGTCGTCTATGATGCTTTCGATCCCGAGTTTTCTGCAAAGGTTGTTCGCTTGAAAACTTTTCCCGGTACCGCTTTTCCCCACTAAGCTGTAAATTTTCATCCCCTTGATGTAATCCCTTTACTTATTTCCGGGGTTCCGGTATAATACGCCTTGCTTGTATATTTTATCATATCCAAAGGAGGAGGAACATGGCATATACAATCAATGAATCCTGTATCGCTTGCGGAGCTTGTATGTCGGAATGCCCTGTCGACGCGATCAAAGAGGGAACCCCTTACGTCATCGATGCCGGCGTATGCATAGACTGCGGAGCTTGCGCGAGCGCCTGCCCCGTAGATGCGCCTGCGGAAGCCTGATAACGAATGTGCGAAAACGAAAACAGTCGCTCCTCCGGGGGCGGTTGTTTTATTTTCGAGGTTTGTGCGAATCACGGGAGCGTCGAATAATCAAGTCCGTCGATTGTTGATGTAATAAACGAGTTCGTTCAGGCTGTCGCTCAGATGTACGGCCTGCAATGCGACGCTCTCGGGCGCTTTGAGATCGGTCGACGCAAAAGTCCAAATGCCTTTCACGCCGCCGGATATCATGATGTCCGCGACCTCTTGCGCGCTCTCGCGGTTTGTCGTGATGATGCCGATGTCGATATCGCAATCCTCAAGATAGGCGGCCAGGGAGTCAACGCCGCGAACCTTGATCCCGTTGATCTCCGTCCCGATTACGAGGGGATCGATATCGAACATGGCCTTGATCTCAAATTCGATCTTATAAAGCGAAGTGTAGTTCGCGATGGCGCGACCGAGGTTGCCGACGCCCGCGATGATGATGCCGTAATGATTTCCGAGTCCCAAGATGGCGTCGATTTCCTCCCTGAGCGCCATGACATTATAGCCGTAACCTTGTTGGCCGAATCCTCCGAAATTATTAAGATCCTGCCTGATCTGGGAAGCCGTGTAACCCATCAATTCGCTGAGCTTCCCCGAAGATACTCGATCCTCTCCTTTTCGTTGCAGATCAAGCAAAAAACGCCGATATCTCGGAAGTCTTTTTATTACCGCCGGTGAAATCTTTGGCACATTTTTCATCTCTCAAGCGACATGCTCTTCGACGTATTTCACGATGTCGCCGATCGTACGGAATTTTTCTGCGTCTTCATCCGGTATCTCGATGCCGAATTCCGTTTCGATGCCCATGATGATTTCGACCGCGTCCAAGGAATCCGCTTCCAAGTCCTTCATGAGACTCGTTTCCGGTGTGACCGCGGCGCCATCGACTTGAAGTTGTTCGATAATAATTGCTTTGATCTTATCAAATGTCATAATTGCCTCCGTATCCTGTTCATATTCCAAACATAAACAAACTTCACGCCAAATTATATAGGGATATCGCATTGATGTCAATGCAATCCGTACTTTCTGAGTCGCCTGACGACGCTGCTCTGGCTCGTGCCCAAGGCCTTCGCGATCTTTCGCGTACTTTTGTATTCCTCTTTGTATCGACGATAAAGCTCCCGTTCCTCATCCTCGGACAGCGGCTTTTTGCCCAACTCGGACGACCGTTGCTCCTCTGCGGGAAGAATGCTCTCGCGCGACGGGGTCATCTGCCCCGTCACGTCGCACAGCGCGATCTCGTTGCCCAAGGAGGAGATGAACAGTTTTTGAATGAAGTTCTCCAATTCGCGCGCGTTGCCCTGCCATGCGAAGCCTTCCATAAGCTCCTTGGCTTCCTTTTCGATGCGCTTGCTGATGCCGAATTTCTTGCTGTAGCGTTGAGTCATCAAGTCGATCAGAGGAATGATATCCTCCTTTCGTTCTCGCAACGGAGGTACGTGCAGGTGAAACACGTTGAGACGATAATAAAGATCCTCCCTGAATTTTCTTTCTTTCACCATGCTGTACAGATCTCGATTTGTGGCGGCGATCACGCGCACGTCGACGCGGATGGGCATTTCGCCTCCCACGCGATAGATCTCATTTTCCTCGATTGCCCGCAACAATTTGGACTGGAGCAACTGGGACATTTCCCCGATCTCATCCAAGAATAATATGCCGCCGTCCGCGATCTCCCAAAGTCCCGTCTTGCCCTTGGGATTGCTGCCCGTAAACGCGCCGCCCTCGT
>JAIRTJ010000029.1 GCA_031254995.1 Eubacteriales Family XIII. Incertae Sedis bacterium | reverse complement strand
GCGTCACCTCACGCACTGCCTTCTCAATGGTGGTAGGCGTAATGCCGTTATCCGCGTTGTATTTCAATTGAATCGCGCGGCGACGTTCAGTCTCGTCGATCGCCCGCCTCATGGAATCGCTGATCTCATCCGCATACATGATCACGCGCCCCCTCACATTGCGCGCCGCGCGCCCGATGGTCTGCACCAACGAAGTCTCATTGCGCAAAAAACCCTGTTTGTCCGCATCCAATATGACCACGAGACTCACCTCGGGGATATCCAGACCCTCGCGCAACAAGTTGATCCCGACCAGTATATCGAACACGTCCGTACGCAGGTCGCGGATGATCTCCATGCGCTCAAACGTCTGTATGTCCGAATGCAGATATCGAACGCGCAACGATACGTTCGACAGGTAATCCGTGAGACTTTCGGCCATCTTCTTCGTGAGCGTGGTAACAAGAGCCTTTTCGCCTCGCGCGACCACGGCGTTGAGTTCTCCGATCAGATCGTCTATCTGTCCCTTGGTCGGTTTGACATCTATCGTCGGATCGACCAAACCCGTCGGTCTGATGACCTGCTCCGCATTGACGCCTCCGCTCTGTTCTCGTTCGAAAGCCGCGGGCGTAGCGCTAACAAATATCGCCTGATTTACAAGTTCCTGAAATTCCTCGAATCGCAATGGTCGATTGTCCAAAGCCGAAGGAAGTCGAAATCCGTAATCGACCAAGGCGGTTTTGCGCGATCGATCGCCGTTGTACATAGCTCGCAACTGCGGCAACATGACATGGCTCTCGTCGATGATGATGAGGAAATCGTCAGGAAAATAATCGATAAGCGTATACGGTCTGCTGCCCGGAGGCAGACCTGTGATGTGTCGGGAATAATTCTCGATCCCCTTGCACGTTCCGATCTCGCGCAACATCTCCAGATCGAAGCGCGTTCGCTGTTCCAACCGTTGCGCCTCGAGCAATTTTCCGTCGTTCTTGAACACGCGCAATCGTTCTTCCAACTCCGCCTCAATGGTCTCTGCGGCCGCAGCCATTCGCTCCTTGGACGTCACGTAATGCGACGCGGGAAATATGGCGATGTGATCGCGCAAAGCCGTGACCTCCCCCGTCAACGGATTGATCTCCTTGATGGATTCGATCTCGTCGCCAAACAGCTCCACGCGAACCGCGTCGTCGGAACCCGCCGGGAATATGTCCACAACGTCCCCTCGAACGCGAAAATTTCCTCGGTCGAACGCAAGATCATTCCTGGTGTACTGAATGTCTACGAGCCGCGACAGGATATACCGCCGACCCTTATCCTGTCCGGGACGCAACGACAATACCTGATTTTCGTAGTCAATGGGGCTGCCCAAGCCGTAGATGCAACTGACGCTTGCCACGATGACGACATCCCGCCGCTCCGTGAGCGCCGCCGTTGCGGAATGGCGCAACTTTTCTATCTCCGCGTTGATGTCGGAATCCTTTTCGATGTAGGTGTCCGTTGACGGCACATAGGCCTCCGGCTGGTAATAATCGTAATAACTAACAAAATATTCAACGGCATTCTCGGGGAAAAACTCCTTGAATTCCCCGCAGAGTTGCGCCGCCAAGGTCTTATTGTGCGAAATGATCAAAGTGGGCTTTCCGACCCTCTCGATCACGTTCGCCATCGTAAACGTCTTGCCCGAGCCCGTCGCGCCCAACAGCGTTTGATATTTTTTGCCGCTCAGTATTCCCTGCGTCAATCGTTCCGTCGCCCGGGGTTGATCCCCCGTGGCTTGAAACGGCGCGTGTATCTTAAATTGCGTCATGAACGTTCATCCTCCCGCCTCATCCAACCACGTCAAGACGTCCGCATAGACCTCTTCCTTGTTGACTTCGTTGAGCATCTCATGTCTTCCGTTCGGGTAGAGTTTCAGCGTCAAATCCTCATGCCCCGTCGCGGCCAACGCGTCGTATACCTCCCTCGGACCGCGCCCGTAAGCGCCGACGGGATCTTCTTCTCCGGCGAAGATGAAAATCGGCAATGACGCAGGAATCTTTCCTGCCCAATCCGCGGCGTTGACCTCGCCGAGCAATTCGAACAGGTCGCAAAATCCGCCGGCGGTGAAGATAAAGCCGCACATCTCGTCATTCACGTAATCCGCGCACGTTTTATCCAAGGACGAGAGCCACGCGAAATCATTGACGGGATTCTTGATTCGCTTGTTGTAGGAACCGAAGGCGATGGCCGAGAGCAGACCTCCCGGAGATTTGGCGCCCATGATTTTCTTTTGGACGAACGCCAACGTCTTCCCGAGAGCCAATGCTCCATTTTTTCCCGCCGTCCCCGAGAGGATGCAACCTCTCAATTCGCCGCCGTAACGCGTGACGTACTTGCGCGCGAGAAACGAACCCATGCTGTGTCCCAACAGGAACACGGGAAGACCCGGGTACCGCGCCTTCAAGTCGTCGGTCAACGCCTTCATGTCCTCGACGACATAAGTCATCCCGTCTTTCTCCGCGAAATAGCCTAAGGTCACGGCGCTGCGTCCGTGCCCTGCGTGGTCGTTCATGCCGACCGCATAACCCCGCGAGGCGAGAAACCTCGCGAAATCGGCGTATCTGCCGCTGTGTTCGGCCATGCCGTGCGCGATCTGCACGACGGCACGTCGTTCCTCGCCGCTCCAAATCCGCGAGAATATTTCACCCTCCCCGGATGCGGCGGGACGCCTTAGTTCCGCTTCCTCGATATTCTTGACAAACATTTTTTCGTCGGCCTCGGGCCTTTCCAAACCGCAAAATCGACTCGGTATCGCAGTCGCTTAAATCATCCGACGCCCGGATACGCTCCCATGATTATTATACACTTTACTTTTCGATTGATAAATTGAAAAAACAAAAAAACCGAAACCGCGCGCCTCGACATGAAGCAACCCCGAGACCGTCGTCCCCGTCTCGCGTCAAATGCGGCTGAGGACTTGCATTCGCCGAAAAAAAATGTAAAATCATATTATTGCTTCACCGATCGGATATTGCGCAAAAAAGCGACTGCAAGGATTTCTCATAAATGCGCAATGCCGGAATCCGTTGACGCGCCGCGTTTCGGAGAAACGAAATAAAGGAGAATAAATACGATGAGCAAATTGTTCGAACCCTTCTCAGTAAAGAACCTCACGTTGAAAAACCGCATCGTCATGCCGCCGATGTGCATGTATTGCGCGCCGAACGGCACACCCGAGGACTGGCACTTCACCCATTACGCGACGCGGGCGATCGGAGGCGCGGGTCTCATAATTCTCGAAGCCGTCGGCATATCCCCGGAGGGCAGAATCAGCGATTTGGATCTCGGCCTCTGGAAGGACGATCAGGGCGTGGCTCTGAGATCATTGGCCGAGCGCATCCGCGAAAACGGCGCAAAGGCGGGCATACAGCTCAACCACGCGGGCAGGAAATCCGAAGTGAAAGACATCGTCATCGAATCGGCGGAAGCCCTCGCCTACGACGCGAACTCCCGCGTTCCCGTCGCAATGACGACCGCCGACATCCGAGAGACGACAGAGGAATTTCGCGCCGCGGCCAAACGCGCGAGCGATGCCGGATTTGACGTGATCGAAATTCACGCCGCACACGGCTATCTGCTGAATCAATTTCTCTCACCGCTGACGAACAATCGAACTGATGTTTACGGAGGGACGCCGAAAAATCGGGCGCGTTTCCTCGGCGAGGTGTTGGAGGCGATCAGCGAGGTTCTGCCTCCCGAAAAAACGATCTTCGTTCGCGTTACCGCAGAAGAATACGCAGACGGCGGAAACATGCCGGCCGATCTGGCGGAGCAATTGAATTTCGTAAAGGACATCGGGAACGGGATAGATGCCGTCGACGTCAGCACAGGCGGACTCATGCCCGCGGTTCCGAAGGCCTTCCCGGGATATCAGCTTCCGCACGCCCAAATCATCCGGGAGCGTACGGGGCTGCCTGTCGTCGGCGGAGGTCTGATCACGACGCCGACGGAAGCGGAAGCCGCCGCAGCTGAGGGTAAGGTCGATCTCGTATTTTTGGGACGCGAGTTGTTGCGCAATCCCTATTGGCCGCTGACCGCCGCAATGGAATTGGGCGATGATGTCGCGTGGCCAAAGCAATACGAACGCGCGAAGCCTCGTTCGAGCAAATAAAATTCGCGTCGTGCGCGATCGCGCTCGGGCGAGTCGTCCGCGGCGCGATCAAGCCCGCAATTCTATTCTAATTCATCTAACCACATGCGGACTTCGGCATCGGACGGCATGCGCCAATCGCCGCGCGGCGACAGGCTGACGGAGCCGATTTTCGGTCCGTCCGGAACCGCATTGCGCTTGAACTGATTCGCGAAGAAGCGACGGTAAAACACCTTGAGCCATCTGTCGATCGTCTCGGCGTCGAAACGGCTCACGCTGTCGTCGCATATCGCTTCTTGCCGATGATCCGCGCTTTGATTCGTCTTTTCGCTGAAAGCCGCATTCCTCTCGCAGTTCGCGCCCGAAAACGCGATCTTCGCCAATTTCCGTATGACTCCGGGCGCTCGCCCCCACCGAATCATATGATAGAGAAAGAAGTCGTGAAGCTCATAAGGACCGATGATCTCCTCCGTCTTTTGGCTGATGCCGCCCTCGTCCGGAGGCAGGAGTTCCGGGCTCACGGGCGTATCGAGTATGTCGCTCAGGACGTCGGTCAAAGCCGGATTCGCGTCCGCGACGTATCGAATGATATGCCGCACAAGGGTCTTGGGCACGCCCGCGTTGACACCGTACATGCTCATATGGTCGCCGTTGTATGTCGCCCATCCAAGAGCCGATTCCGATAGGTCGCCCGTACCGACCGCGATGCCGCGTCTCTGATTCGCGATGTCCATGAGCGTCATCGTTCTGATGCGAGCCTGCGCATTCTCAAATACCGTGTCATGATCGGAAACGGAATGTCCGATGCTGCCCAAATGCTCCTCCGCGACTTTGCGGATGTCGATCTCGGAGAGCGCGATGCCGACGGCTTCGCACAGTCTGCGCGCATTGCCCTTCGTCGTTCCCGTGGTGCCGAAGCCCGGCATGGTGACGGCGACGACCGATTCCGGCGGCATTCCCGCCATCTCCGCAGCTCGCGTCGACGCCAAAAGAGCCAATGTGCTGTCCAATCCGCCGGATACGCCGATGATTGCCGTCTCGGCGCCGCTGCACAGCAATCGCTTTGCCAATCCGGAGGCTTGCATGTTCAAGATATCCTCGCAGCGTTCGGCTCGCTCCTTGGGATTTGAAGGGACGAAAGGATGCGGATCGACGCGGCGCATGAGCCCGGACGCGTCGGCCGCTTTGATCTTATTGATCGAAACGACCTTCCCGTTTTGGCGCGCGCCTTCGCGACTGCGCCTATTCTGCGAAAAGAAGGATATTTCGTATTCGAGCTCGGACAGATCGTAGGGTCGATAGGTGTTTCGGTATCTCCTGTCGTGCGCGAGCCCGAGGAGGTCGATATCCGCCAGGATTGCAATATCCCCGCGCGGCCTCGTCCTCTCGTCGCTCTCCGCAATCCGCGAACTCCGCAACGCGATACCGTCCGACGGGCGCAAACCCTCCGCCGCGCAATTGCTCCTGAACGGAGCGGATTCGGCCAGGATAGCGCCGTTTTCGCCGATCATGCTGTGACCGGAAAACACCGCATCGGAACTGCTCTCTCCGAAACCCGCGTTGGCGTAAACGTATCCGCAGATCAATCGTCCTGATTGCCCGCTCACGAGCGATCTCCGGTACGCCGCCTTGCCGACGGTTTCATTGCCCGCGGAGAGGTTGAAGATGATCCTTGCGCCGGCCCTCGCGTGTCGACCGGACGGCGGATCGGGAACCCAAAGATCCTCGCAGATCTCCGCGGCGAACACCAGTTCGGGATCTTCCTCGCACACGAAAAGCTGAGCCGTCCCGAACGGGATATCATCAAACACATAGCCCTCGGATTCGTCGTACCCTGCGTAAAGCCCGCCTCGGTCGTATTCCGCCTCGGAGGATGCGCGCGCGCTTCGCTCGTCGGGCGACAAACGCGCGCCCTGCGCAAGCGACCGATCCTCGCCTTCGCGTCCTGCGCCCGCATCGAAGGTCACGAAGCCGTTCGGCATGTTCTCGGCAGGTGTAAAGTGCCTCAATTCGTAGAATTCGCCATAATTAGGAATGAAGGATTTGGGTACGAGCCCATGAAGAATTCCGTCGCCGTACACAGCCGCCGCGTTATAGAGTTTCTCTCCGTAACGGAAGGGCAAACCCGCGATGACGATCTCGTCGCGGCCCTCGCTCCCTCTCACCAAACGAAGCAACGCGTCCTTCGCGCGATTGAGCAACGTATCCTGCAAAAAGAGGTCGCCGCAGGTATAGCCTGTGATGCTGAGCTCCGGAAAACAGATCACCCGCGCGCCCAAGGCCGCAACTTCCCGCGCCGCCGCCTCGATTCGCGCAGCGTTGTAAAAACAATCGCCGACTTTCACTTCGGGCGTTACCGCCGCCACGCGCGCAAAACCTTCTATCATCTCGGCCTCCGTCTTTCAATTCGATTTTCGCGTTCGTTCCCGCTTATCCGTTGAACGAATCCTTTGCCCGTTTCATGCGCCTTTCGGCGTCCCTCTTCGCGATGGATTCGCGCTTGTCGTAATGTTTTTTGCCGCGCGCCGCGGCGATCTCCACCTTCGCAAGTCCCTTTTCGTTGAGATGCACGTT
>JAIRTJ010000003.1 GCA_031254995.1 Eubacteriales Family XIII. Incertae Sedis bacterium | reverse complement strand
TCCTCGCCGTTTTCGCGAAGAACTGTCATCGAGATGTCGACGTTCTTATTCTCGTCTCCGACGAGTCCTTCGTTGACCTTCGCGAGAATGCCCGTGAGATCCGACCACGCTTTCGTTCTCTCGCCGTTGATGGCCAAAATCGTATCTCCTTCCGCGATTCCCGCGGAGGCGGCAAAGCTTTCCTTTGAAATCTCGTCGATTCGCAGAGATGGTTCGCCTGCCGAAAAAATGACGCACGCGAGGAGAATTACAGCCAATAGGACGTTCATGAGAGAACCTGAAATCAGGACGAGCGCGCGAGCGGGAGCGGGTCGGTTGCTGAAGGCGCGCGGGTCGTCCGAATCCTCGTCCTCACCCTCCATCGCGCAAAACCCGCCGACGGGAAAGACGCGAAGAGAGAAAAGAGTCTCGCCTTTCTGTTTCTTGAGCAACTTCGGCCCCATGCCCAATGCGAATTCCCTGACCTTGATTCCCGTCGCCTTCGCCGTTATGAAATGACCGAATTCATGGACGAAAATCAGCAACGCGAATATGATGATTGCGTATACGATAAACAATAAAATCCCTCCGTTCAATGTCCTCGGTTCGCGTCTTGGGACGCCCCCGGAGTCGCGACAGAGCGACGCTGCCGTCGAACTAGAGACAAGGCGCTTTCCCGCGCTTGTCTGTCTGCATCCATTATATCATCGATTCCTTTAACGACTCTTGAATCGTGGCGTTCCAACACATGCTCCAGAGTGTCGATGATGTCGAGAAACGCTATTTCCCCGTCGAGGAACAGCTGTACGAGAGCCTCGTTCGCCCCGTTCAGCGCGATCGCCCCGCTGTCGCGCCCGTACTCCTCGCTCTCTCGCATGACGCGATACGCCATGTCGAGACTGCGGCGCGTTTCTCCCGTCGGCGCGTCAAAGCGAAGCGCGCCCAATGCGGCGAGATCGACGCCCCGCGTATCCGTCGTCCAACGTTCGGGATGGGAAAACGCGTAGGAAATCGGCACGATCATGCTCGGAAAGCCCATCTGCGCCATAATCGCTCCGTCCTCGTATTCCACGAGGGAATGGACAATGCTCTGCGGATGAATGAGAACCTCGATCCGACTCGTCTCCGTGCCGTAAAGCCACTTCGCCTCGATGATCTCCAATCCCTTGTTGACCATCGTCGCCGAATCCACCGTAATTTTGCGTCCCATATTCCAGTTCGGATGAATGAGGGCGTCTTCGACGGTTACGGATTTGAGTTGTTCGAGGGAGTATCCTCTGAACGGCCCGCCCGATGCCGTGAGCATGATGCGTTTGATCGCGTTGTCCTTATTCCCCGCGAGGCATTGAAAGATCGCGCTGTGCTCGCTGTCCACCGGAATGATCGATATCCCGGCGTTCGCGGCCGCGGACATGACGAATCTGCCGCCCGTCACAAGCGTTTCCTTGTTCGCGAGCGCAATCGTGAGATTTCCGTCTCTTCGCCCGCCGCCGAACGCGATGGCCGTGAGCGTAGGTTCCAGACCCGCGATTCCCACGATCGCGTTCAACATGACGTCGTATTCCTCCGCTTGAGCGGCTTCATTTAAACCGTCTCGCCCGCAACAGACGCGCAAGTTCGGATACTCCCTGCGCAATTCCGCCGCGTCCTCCGGTCTTTCCACTGCGACGATCGCCGGGTGAAATCTCTCAATCTGCTCGCGCAACATATCGATTCGGCTCCTGCACGTCAGCAGAACAGCCTCGAGCCTGCGCGGATTCGCGGCGATGATCGAGAGCGCCTGCGTACCGATGGAACCTGTGGAGCCGAAGACGGCGATGCGTTTCACGAATGATCCACCCTTACCTTTCTTAATCAATTATACCGCAGTGCGACGCGAGAGTCACGCGCTTCACGCGAGCCAAACGCCCAATGCGTTCGCGAGATACACGTACCAGAATACCAAGGGGGTCGTGAACAGCACGCTGTCTATGCGGTCGAGTATTCCGCCGTGCCCCGGAATCAGATTTCCGAAATCCTTGACGCCGACGCGGCGCTTGATCGCGGACGCGACGAGATCGCCGATCTGCGAGACGACGCCTCCCAACACGCCGATGACGATGCAATGGACAAAGACCCCTCGCATAGCGAAATAGCCGAACGCGCCGCAGATCAGCGCGCTGCCGACAACGCCCCCGACGGCGCCTTCGATCGTCTTTTTCGGACTGAGCATCGGACACAGCTTGTGTTTGCCGAGCAAGCTGCCCGTAAAATACGCGAAAATATCCGTCCCGAAAGCCGCGAAGACCGCGAGCCAAACCGGCGTCTCAAATCGAATCCATGTGTCCGGAGACGGAACCGGATAGGCGAGCATAACCGCGTGGAACAACAGAAAAACCGTATAGAATATTCCGGCCAACGTGATGAAGACATCCGCAGTCTCGCGCTTCCCGTCGAGAAGACAAGACATGCACAATACCGTAACGAGGAAAACCCAGAGCGGGATGAACATCTGCGGAGAGACTTGCAATCGCGCGCCGATCGGAGCCCAGATATAGAGCGCCGCGACGGAGACGTATGCGACCCAATAAACAGGTCGCGCGGATTGCCCGAACACCTTGTAAAACTCACGCACGGCGCAAAGGCTGAGCGCCGCGCAGATCGCGACGAACATGTCTCCTCCGACGTACACGAAAAAGAGAAACGGCGCCATCGCAAATCCCGATAAGATTCTGGTTTTCATTGTTCTATCTTCCCCCGAATCTTCTGTTTCTCCGTTGGTATTCCGCGATGCAACGGTCGAATTCGTCAGGCGAAAAATCAGGCCAGAGCACGTCAGTAAACACGAATTCGCTGTACGCGGATTGCCACAGAAGAAAATTTGACAGTCGCATCTCGCCGCTCGTACGTATGACGAGATCCGGATCCGGCGTACCCGCGGTATCCAAGAAGCTCGAAAAAACCTCTTCCGTGATATCGTCGGGCGAAAGCCGCCGTT
>JAIRTJ010000112.1 GCA_031254995.1 Eubacteriales Family XIII. Incertae Sedis bacterium | reverse complement strand
TGCGAACAGGAATGAAGACATGATTTCCCATATTTTTATCAAGGACTTTGCGATCATCGAAAATATCGACATAGACATGTATCCGGGACTGAATGTGATCACGGGAGAAACCGGCGCGGGCAAATCCATCATCATCGAGGCTGTGAGTCTCGCGCTCGGGAGCCGCGCGGACACGGCCATGGTTCGAACGGGAAAAGACAAGGCTCTCATCCAACTCATGCTCGACGAAAGCGGCTTGCCGTCCGAAAATCGAACGGACATCGAATTGCTGGGACGGGAGATATCCGCCGCCGGGAAAAGCGTCTGTCGCGTGAACGGAGAGATAGTGACGCTAGGACAGCTTGCCGCCGCGACGAAGCGCATCGCGGACATCCACGGGCAGTACGATCATCAAAGCCTCTTGGATCCGGACAATCACATCCTCATTGTCGACGCCTACGACGCGGACGAGATCGAGCCGATCAAGGCGCGCGTTCGAGCGGATTACGAAAGCTACATCGCGGCAAAAAAACGATTGGAAGAGCTCATCGCCGACGAAACTGCGTCAAAACGCGAATCGGACATCCTTCGCTATGAAATAAGGGACATCGACGCGACGAATCCCGTTCCCGGCGAATACGAGGAATTGACAAGCCGCCTCAAGGTCATGCAAAACGGCGAGAAGATATTCGAGGCCCTCGCCGAAGCGCACAAATCCCTCGCGGGCGAAGATCCGTCCGCAATCGACGGCACGGGCAACGCGATGAACGCTTTGCGACGCATATGCGAATTCTCCGACGAATACCGCGACATGGCGGATCTCATGGCGGAAGTCTATCACAATCTTACGGAGGTCTCGGGGAATATTCGCAGACACATGGATCTCATGGACTTTTCGCGCCAAGATCTGGACGACGCCATCTCGCGAATCGACCTTCTTGATCGACTTATAGACAAATACGGCGGCGTACCCGCGTCAAGCGCGTCGACCCGAAAATCCGATGGCATAGAGCGCGTCGTCGAATATCGCGCGCGCGCCGAGGAGAAATTGGCGAGATTCGAAAACATCGATGAAGCGAAGGAAACGCTGACGGACGAATTGTCTCAGGCGGAAAAAGTCCTCAGGACTTCGTCGTCCGAACTCACAGCGTTGCGCGCGCGAGCCGCCGCCGCACTCGAAAAGGGCATCGATGAACAACTTCGCGCGTTGAATTTTAAAAACGCTGCGTTTTGCATCAAAACGGAAACCGTCAGCTTGGGAGCAAACGGCGTAGATCGCATGGAGTTTCTCCTGTCCGCGAACAAGGGCCAACCGCCCTTGCCCATCGCAAAAGCCGTGTCCGGCGGTGAGATGTCGCGCATCATGTTGGCTCTGAAAGCCGTCGTCGGCGACTATGACAATATCCCGACGATGATCTTCGACGAGATAGACAGCGGCATCAGCGGCGTTACGGCAGGTATCGTGGGCGAAAAACTGTCAAAGATGGCGCTCAACCGGCAGATCATATGTATCACGCATCTGCCTCAAATCGCGGCCTTTGCCGATCATCACTTCGTGATCGAAAAGAACAGCGACGACAAAACCACCTACACCACCATCGGCGAGGTCGCCGGTGATGGGCAGGTGGCTGAAATCGCAAGACTTCTCGGCGGGAAAAACATTACGCCCAATATCCTGAAGAGCGCCGCCGAACTGATCGAGCTTTCGAAGAGATAATTATGCTTCCTCTGTCGTTTACTCTGCGGACTCTTCCGTAAAAGCCTCAGCCGCTTCTTCGGCTGATTCGGCCTTGTCCGCGCCGTCCGCGTCCGGCATCTCAAACTCGGGATCCTTCGTCGCGCCGTCGGCATGCTCAAAAGTCTCAGCCGCTTCTTCAGCGGACTCCGCCTTGTCCGCGCCGTCTGCGTCGGGCATCTCAAATTCGGGATCCTTCGTCGCATCGGCGGTCTCGGTCTCGTCCGTCTCGGATAAATGCGACGGAACGACCGCAGTTTCGACGCCTTCGTGAACCGCCTCAGTCGCTTCATCCGATATTTCCTTCGCCTTCTCTACGATTTGTTCAGCTTTTTCGGCGACGGCATGGGCGATATCCTCAACCTTTTCCGCGATGTTCTCCGCGATCTCCTCAGCCTTTTCGCCGATGTCGTCGATGATCTCTTCAGCCTTCTCGCCGACCTCGAGCAGAGCGTCCTTCGCCTTTTCCGCAGACGCTTCAGCGCGTTCCTTTAACGTTTCCGCTTCGGCGGCCGCGCGATCCAAGGTCTCCTTGATGCTCAGGCTTATGCGTTTTCTCTCTCCGTCGATTTCGAGAATCTTCGCGGTGATGGTCTGACCTACCTCGATCTCGTCGGCGATGTTGTTCACGCGCTTAAACGCGATTTCGGAAATGTGAACCAATCCGTCGAGACCCGGTTCCAATTCCACAAATACGCCGTATTCCTTGACTTGGACGGCCTTTCCCGTAATGATCTGTCCGACTTCGAACTTCTCATGAATTACGGACCAAGGCTCAGGAAGATTTTGCTTATATCCGAGCGAAATCTTTTCCTTCTCCTTATTCATGGAGAGGACTTTCACCTTGATCTCCTGATCGAGGGAAAGCACCTCATCCGGATGCCGCAGTTTGCCCCATGAGATCTCCGATATGTGAAGCAATCCGTCGATGCCTCCGATATCCACGAACGCGCCGTATTCCGTGAACCGCATGACCTTTCCGTCGATGATGTCTCCGACATGTATGGTGTCCCATATCTCCATCATGCGCTTCTGACGTTCCTCGCTCAGAACAGCCTTGTGCGAAAACACAACCTTGTTTCGCTTTTGTTCCACGCGCATGACCTTTACGGTCAGAGTCTTTCCGATGAATTCATCGGCTTTCTCCACATAACGATCGGAAAGTTGGGACATGGGAATAAATCCGTTGATCTCCTTGAAGGAGGCGATAACCCCGCCGTTCACTTCCTTTATTACCGTCACTTCCAACGTGTCCTTTTCGTCGCGCGCCTTGATGATGTCGTCCCAGTGCTCGCTGACAATGACTCTTTTCTTGGATAAAAGGATATTACCGTCGCCATCGTCGTTTTTCAGAACTTTCGCCTGAACCTCGTCACCTTCTTTGAATACGTCGGGCAAACTCTGATCCGCTTCAAGCACGACTTCGTTGCGCGGGATCACACCATCCTTCTTGCAACCAATGTTGATGATCACGTCCTTGTCCGTGACTTGGATGACCTCGCCCGTAACGATGTCGCCGTTACGCGGCAATCGCAACGCCTTGTCGATTTCGTCCATAAATTCGTACATCGGATTGGACTCATTGCCCTCATTCTTGAATTCGCTCATTCTGATAATAACCTCCTTAATTATCCTTTCGGGCGTCGAAGCGCCCGCAGTAATGCCTATTGTATTACAAACTTGAATATCTTTCAATGGTAAATCGTTGATATTCTCAATAAAATAGGTATTCTCGCACTCTTTTTTTGCGATCTCGAAGAGTTTGCGGGTATTGGAACTGTTTCTGTCGCCGACGACCAACATCGCATCGACGCGCTCGGCCAGGAATTTCGCGGACTGTTGGCGTTGCACGGTGGCGTTGCAGATGGTGTTGCAGATCGTGACGATCGGGAAATGAGCGGGATCGGAAACCTCGACGTCCGCGCCGTTCTCGCAACCGCAGAGATCGCGAAAGACGCTTTCGATCTCCGAAAACTTCTCGCGATCGAACGTCGTTTGGACGACGACAAACAACTTTTCGCCTGTTCGCGCGGCTTCTTCCGCAAGCGCGCGAGCCTCCTCGGCCGAATCGACGACCTTCGCGCCGTCGGCCCAACCGTCGATGCCGACGACCTCAGGATGACGCCTGTCGCCTATGATGA
>JAIRTJ010000092.1 GCA_031254995.1 Eubacteriales Family XIII. Incertae Sedis bacterium | reverse complement strand
GACGCCTCGCGGCAGGCCTCCGCGAGAAGCTCGACCAAACGATCCATCTCGCGCTTCGTCCTCTTTTCCGTAACGCAGAGCAACATCGCCCGCGCCTCGTCGGAATCCCAAGGCCCGGGCAATGCGTCCTTCAAAGGATACCCGCCCAAGATGCCGCGATCCAACAGGTATTCATTGATCGCTCCGGCATCGGCCGGCAACTCGACGACGAATTCGTCGAAGAACGGCCCGTCGTACATCGGCCGAATGCCGATCTCCGTCAATTTCCTTCGCAGATAGCGCGCCTTTCGGCAACTCTGTTCCGCTGCTTCGCGCAGACCTGTTCTTCCGAGGAGCGAAAGATAGATCGTGGCGGCAAGCGCGTTCAGGTTTTGATTCGAACATATATTCGATGTGGCTTTTTCTCTGCGAATATGTTGTTCCCTCGTCTGAAGCGTGAGCGCGAAAGCCCGTTTGCCGTCGACGTCCGCAGTCTCGCCGACAATCCTGCCGGGCATCTTTCGCGTCAAGGCGGATTTCGCGGCCATGAATCCCAGATACGGGCCGCCGAACCCCAAGCCGATGCCGAAGGACTGCCCCTCGCCGACCGCGATGTCCGCGCCCTGCTTGCCCGGACTCTCCAAAACGGCCAACGACAAAGGATCTGCGACGCTCACGACGAGCAATGCCTTTCGTTCATGAATCGGATCCGCCGTCGCGGAAACATCCTCTATCAACCCGTAGAAATTCGGATTTTGCAGGATGACGCAGGCGACCTCGTCCGACAGCGACGACATCAGACGATTTGCGTCCGTAACTCCGTTCGCCGCGGGAATTTCCTCGATTTCGAGACCGTTGAAGCGAGCGTAGGCGCGAACGACCTCCAAGGTCTCGGGATGTACGGTCGCGGATACGAGCGCCTTGCGGCGTCCGGTGTGACGAACGGCCATGAGCGCGGCTTCCGCGCAAGCTGACGCGCCGTCGTACATGGACGCGTTTGCCGTATCCATGCCCGTCAGCCCCGCGATCATGGTCTGGAACTCGAAGATCGATTGCAACGTCCCTTGGCTGATCTCGGGTTGATAGGGCGTGTAAGCCGTGTAAAATTCCGAACGCGAAACGAGATGCTTGATCGCGGCCGGAATCAGGCGATCGTACGCGCCCGCGCCGAGAAAGCAAGTCAGCTCATCCGTACCCGCATTCCGATCGGCAAGCTCGGCGATCTCCCGCTGCAGCTCGGCCTCGGAAAGAGGCCTGCGCTCGCCCGACGTTCCGGTCGACCGCACTTCATCGGGGATGTCCGCATACAGTTCATCCAAAGACGCGACGCCGACGAAACGCAACATTTCTTCGCGATCGGAGCGTGTATTCGGAATATAGACGCTCATTCCCGCGTCTCCTTTCCGATCATTTCGCGATACGCGGCGGCGCTCATGAGTTTGTCGATCTCTCCCGCGTCTTTCAACGCGATCGTGATCAACGGTGTCCCGTATGCGTCGCTGTTGATCAGAGAGGGATCGCCCTCAGCCTCCTCGTTTCGACTCGTTATCGTACCCGAAACCGGCATGCACAGATCCGACGCGGCCTTGACGGACTCCGCAACGCCGAACGCCTCTCCCGCCTTGAATTCTTCTCCCGCCTCGGGCAACTCGATGTAAGCGATATCGCCCAGCGCGTGTTGCGCAAAATCGGTGATGCCGACCTCCGCCGTATCCCCATCGACTTTCAGCCACTCGTGATCCGCCGTGTAATAAAGACTCTCCGGTACGTTCATCATTCCACCTCCTGCAATAATAAAGAGAGACGCAAAGACATTCGCCCTGCATCTCTGTATCCTTTGCCTGAGAGTGTCGCTCCGCGAATCGCGAAACTTCCTCCTTCGGCGCCTTTCGGTCTTTTCAGATTCCCGTCCGATAACGATTCATTTACCTGAAAGTTTCCGCGAACGATCGGCAAGCATCCGCGTTTCTTCTTCGGTCACGATCCCGCAGAACGAAATCGTCGTCTCCCGTCATCTTCACTCGGGTCATAACCTCAATCGAGGCCAATTAAATTGTTAAGTAAATTATAAACACGACGCTCCGCAAATGTCAACCATGATTTTCGCCGCGCAAGACGCGTCCTTTCCCCGTCGCAGTCACTGTTCTCTGATGATTTTTCTCAAAAAATCGCGGATTCTCGGATGGTCGGGATTTACGAGTATGTCGTTCGGAGTCCCTCCCGACAATATGACGCCTCCGTCCATGAAGAGCACCCTGTCCGAAATCTCGCGCGCAAAATTCATTTCGTGAGTAACGATGATCATCGTAATCCTCTCCGCGGCAAGATTTTTGATCACGGTCAAGACTTCGCCGATGAGTTCCGGATCGAGGGCCGACGTGGGTTCGTCGAACAGCATGATCTTGGGGTCCATCGCAAGCGCCCGCGCAATGGCCACCCGTTGCTGCTGACCGCCGGATAGCTGCCCGGGATATGCGTCCCTCTTGTCCGTCAACCCAACCTTAGACAGAAGAGCCTCCGCCTTTTCCTCCGCTGCCTCCTTGGAAAGCCCCATGACCATCATCGGCGCCTCCGTGAGGTTTTCGATAGCGGATTTATGCGGGAATAAATTGAAATTTTGGAATACCATCCCAAGTCTTCCGCAAATCTTCAGAACCTCCCGATTTGAGATGTATTCGGAGCGACCGTCGGCGCCCTCCTTGGCGATGTATTGTCCGTCGATGCGGATGCTGCCTTTGTCCGCGACTTCGAGATGATTCAGGAGGCGAAGCAAGGTACTTTTCCCCGACCCGGACGGACCGATGACGGATATGATCTCGCCCTTGTTCGCATGAAAGTCCACGCCCTTCAGCACATGCAATTTTCCGAAATACTTATGAAGATTCGTCGCTTTTACAATTTCCATTCATCGCACCCGTTCTTCGTCGTCCGAACGACATTCCGAGATATCCGTCGTTTGCGCCTCGCGCCGAGAATTCTATCGAATCGTATAGTACGCGTAGCGTTTTTCCAAGCGCCGAAACACCTGTATGACGATAAAGGT
>JAIRTJ010000038.1 GCA_031254995.1 Eubacteriales Family XIII. Incertae Sedis bacterium | reverse complement strand
GCTCAGCGCGGCGCTGTTTGTCCTGACTCAGGATATGACGATGCCGATGACGATCTTCGACATATGGAGCATCTTGTTTGCGGTTCTCGCCGCAGGCTGCATCCTCGCCGCGAAGTTCGCGATTGCGAAGCGAAGCGCGAAGCGGACGGACACGCGGCAAACGGCATAACGCCCTGCGGGAGACGCCGCAAACGGCATAACGCCCTGCGGGAGACGCCGCGTTGCAATCTCCAAGACATATCAGAAAAGAGCTGCCTCGGAAATATCGAGACAGCTCTTTATGTTTTACGCGGCAGCGCTCGGGGTCTTCGCAACCCTGCATACAATTTTATCATAAATTTCAATAAAATTCAATTTGACAGAGACTCGTGTTTTCATTTATAATGAGGTTTGCACTGTGCGCGTTGCACCTCATACGTTTAAGGTGAAATTTGCGGGGCGTGCCCCGGTGCAGGCTGGGTTAACCGGCCGTGACCGGGACGTTATCATCGCGGCTTTGCGCGCAAGGCCGCAACTGTCGAACAGGATCGGGTTGTTCGCGTTCGGGCGGAGGTATCCGCGCGATGCGACCGATCGATCTCAGTAGGCTAGGAGGTTTACATGTCAAGTTTTATCGCAAAACCTCATGAGGTGGAGAGGAAGTGGTATCTCATCGACGCGGAGGGCAAGACCCTCGGTCGGCTCGCCACGGAAATCGCGTCCATTCTCAGAGGCAAAAAGAAGCCGATCTACACGCCGCACGTTGATACGGGCGATTACGTCATCGTGATCAACGCGGAAAAGGTGGAGGTCACGGGCAAAAAGCGGAAAGAAAAAATCTACAAACGCCATTCCGGATATCCCGGCGGTCTCAAGGAAATTACTTTCGAAAAATTGCAGGCAAAGCATCCCGAGGAAATCATCCGTCACGCCGTCAAAGGCATGATGCCGAACGGCAAATTGGGCAGACAGATGTACAAGAAGCTGAAAGTTTTCACGGGGCCTGAGCATATTCACGCGGCGCAAAAGCCCGAAGTTTGGAATTTCTGAGGGAGGGACATAAATGGCAAAGAAACAGTATCCCGGAACCGGGAGAAGAAAATCATCCGTCGCGAGAGTCCGCTTGATTCCGGGCAAAGGCGAGATCACCGTAAATAAAAAGCCGCTCAACGATTACTTCGGAATGGAGATTTTGAAAAGGGAGGTTCGACGCCCCTTCGAACTCACAAGCACCGAAGGAAAGTTCGACGTGATCGCGACAGTCAAAGGCGGAGGGTTTACGGGACAGGCCGGCGCTCTGAGGCACGGCATTTCGCGCGCGCTCTGCGTCGTTGACGAAGAGGCAAATCGACCGACGCTAAAGGCGGCGGGCTTCCTTACGCGCGATCCGCGCATGAAGGAAAGAAAGAAATACGGATTGAAGAAGGCGCGCAGAGCGAGCCAGTTCTCCAAACGGTAGACGCGACAGGACAAGATCGCAAATCGAAGAAAGGCGATCTTTCGCCTTTCTTTTTCATTCGACCGACGGCGATCATTCGCGAGCATACCTCGCGCACAGCCTCGGGCGCAACGAAAACGATCGCGCGCCGCATTCCGCGATAAGACCGTCTCGCAAGCGACTTCGCGGCGTCGGACGCGCGAATGAGACGAGTATTTCGTCCGCTTTTAATCGCATTTTAATGTTTGTTCAATTCCGCCTAAAGTTTTTACCGGTACGCTGTGATTATGGGCTTGAATCAGTGGGATGGAACGGGATGAAATGAGAATAGGACTTTTTACGGATACGTATTATCCGCAGATAAACGGCGTAGCGACATCCGTCCTCATGTTGCGAGATCAATTGAAATCGCTCGGACACGAGGTATTTGTCTTTACGGGAACCGATCCGGCTGCGCCCTTCGACGAGAATGACGTCTATCGGATTCCGAGCTTCCCCATCGTCGCCGATCGCAGATTGGCCTATTCCCCGCTCGGCGTCATGAAGACACTCAACGAACTGCGCATCGACTTGGTTCACACGCACACGGAATTTTCCCTCGGGCTTCTGGGTCGGCTCACCGCCCGAAAATACGGCGTGCCCTTGATTCATACCATGCACACGATCTACGAATACTATACGCATTACATCCCGGGACTGAGGCATCTGGATCCCGTAAAAAAGGGCGCGGTCAAGAAATTGAGCGCGGCTTTCTGCAACTCAGCTGACGGTGTGATCGTTCCCACGCAAAAGACGAAGGATCTGATGCTGTCATACGGCGTCGCTCGGGATATCGCCGTGATTCCGACGGGAATAGACATCGACGGTTTCATCTCGACGATCGACACCTCCGAGATCAAATCGCTGCGCGAAAGATTCGGGATCGAGGACGAGCACAGGGTCGTCGTCAACGTCGGCAGGATATCCGCGGAGAAGAACATCGACGAAATTCTCCGCGCGATGAAGATCTACATGTCCTCGCGCGCGGACGTGCGTCTTCTCATCGTCGGCGAAGGGCCGGCCGCAAAAAGGCTCGAAGCCTTGGCCTCCGACTTGGGGATTGCGGAAAAGGTCATCTTCGCGGGCGGGCAACCGTGGGACGAGATCGCGAATTTCTACGGACTGGGTCGCGCATTCATCAGCGCGTCGCAGAGCGAGACGCAGGGATTGACCTACATCGAGGCCCTCGCCTCAGGGTTGCCTGTCATCGCGAAAAACGATCATTGTCTGCGCGGCGTTTTGAACGACGGCGACAACGGATTTATCTTCGACGACGCGCGAGGAATGTTGCGGGCGTTGGACAAATTGCTGTTCGACGAATCGTGCCGGTCGAGGATGTCCGCGCAGGCGACGCTCTCCGCACAGAGGTTTTCCTCGGAGCATTTCGCGCAATCCGTGCAATCGATCTATTTCAACGCGAAGAAATGACTTTTCCCGCGTTTGCGTTTCGCCGGAGTCCGGGATGTCAATCGTCGAATACGAGCATCACCTTTCGGGCGTTCTCCTTGTCGTGAATCGCGACGTCAAACGCCTTGTGAATATCCTCAAATTTGAAATGGTGCGTGTTCAGCGCGGCAAAATCATAGCTGTCCTTGATCTTTGACAGGAACCTTATCGTTCGCGGGAACCAGCGATCCGTGCCGCCGGATCCCGTGAGCCGCAAGGTCTTCCATATCGTTTTGCCGATTTCCGCAGGCACCTTCCTGCCGATGGAGTGCCCCACCAATCCGACGCGCGCGCTGTGTCCGGCGATGTCGAAGAGGGAGGCGATCCCCTTGTCGTTTCCTGAGCATTCGATGACGACAGAAGGCCCTCTTCCCCCGGTAAGCTCCTGTATTTGCGCCAAATAATCCGGGTCTGAGGGGTCGACGGTGAAATCCGCGCCGTAATTCAAGGAGCTTTCCCTCCTCGATTTGAGCGGATCGACGGCGATGACGGTCGCGCCCGAGGTCTTGCAGACCATGGACGCGCACAGGCCGATGGGCCCCGCGCCGATGATGACGCAATCGTCAGAGGCGTCAGGATCGCAACCGTTGCCCCATACGCCCCAATATCCCACGTTGAAGGTCTCGACCCAGGCGCCGAGTTCGTAGTCCCAGTCGTCCGGTATAACGTGCGTATACGCCTCCTCCAAGATCATGTATTCGCCCATGCCGCCGGGAGAATCGGGGCGAAACCCGACTTCCCGCATATTGAGACACGCGGAAGGCATTTTTCTGTCCTTGCAGTTCGCGCATTGGAAACAGGGGAGGACGCAATCGCCCACCACCTTGTTTCCCGGTTTGACGCTCGTGACGGACTCGCCGACCGCCTCGGCTTGCCCCGCCCATTCGTGACCCGGCGTATAGGGAGCGATGTCGTATCGACCCTCTGCGGATTCGCCCTCAAAGCATTCCGCGTCGCTGCCGCAGATGCCGCAGGCCTTCAGCTTTATGAGAATTTGATTCGGTTGCAACGGAGGAAGCTCCTTTTCCTCGATGCGCAGGTCGCCCGGACCGTAAAGAAATGCGATTTTGGCTTTCATATTCCTATCCCCCTCAATAAGTCAGTGTGTAGATGTGACGCCCGCCGTTCGCGGGGCCCTTGATAACGGCTTCGATGTCCTCCCTGTTTCGCTGCGTCGTCTTGTCGATGGGCGGCAGCTCTCCCGCAGGATATTTTGCGAGGATGTCGTTGACCAGTTTCTCCAGATAGTTCAGCGTATGCTCGACGCCGGCGCGCGCCTTCTCCGCGTCGGCGAGCGTCGGATCTCCGATCACTCCCCCCGGACTGCAGATGCACTCCATCCCCACGCTGCCGAACGCGTTGTACCATTTGATCGGACCCGCGCCGCTTTCCGCGCTGTTGTTGATATGTCCCGGCGGAAGCATGGGCGAGGGTTCTGCGGCGACGGCGTTTTCCTGTTTGCAGAGCTCGGGAAACAGAGCCAACGACCATGACTGCTCGACCTCGTCCGCGTGAATGAATGGCTTTTCATAGACGCCGTTCTCCTCCTTGGTGACCAGATCCGAAAGGCCCGTAACGGGATCTTTGGCCGCGTTCCAGAAATGGACATAGAGAATAATTCCCGGAACTTGAAATTTTTTGCCGAACTTGTGAATGGCGAGCGGGATCACGTAGTCCTGCCCGTGCCCGTTCACCGCGATGATCTTGCGAAAG